>JAFDGP010000083.1 GCA_019309245.1 Deltaproteobacteria bacterium
CCAGGGTAACCCCCACCAAGACGACCAGCATGACATAGTCTTTTTGGAATACCTGTGCCCCTTGCAGGCTCAACATGAGGGTGCCAGGCATGCGACCGACGGCCGCCATGATAACAAAGACTTGAGGTGATAATGCGGTGAGACCCAGGAAAATACACAGATAGTCTTTTGGAAATCCAGGGATGACAAAACACAAGAAGAACACAAGGACACCTTGCCGTCTTGTCAGGGCGTCAAGTCTGGATCTGGTTTTAACCGGAACCCACCTCTCCACATAACGCCTGCCCAGCACGCGGGCGGCAAAAAAATTGAACACCGAGCCTATTGTAAGCCCGATGGTGGAATACACGAACCCCGGGACGGTTCCAAACAGATAGCCCCCTACAAAACCACTGGCTTCCCCGGGGATTGGTGCAAAGATGACCTGAAGGATTTGGATGCCGATGAACGCCGCTGGAGCCCGGATCGGGCCCCAGCCGGTGAATAGTGCTCTGGCCTGATCGGGGTTCTGGAGGATCACGAGCCAGCGGCTGAGGGGCTCTGCCGCTAAGGGCCACAACCAGACAGCGATTCCCACGCAGATCGCTAGGGCTGCGATGATCACTAACATCGCGGTTGAGCGGTTCATGTTGGCCATCGGAATGTGACCCCTTGGGCCATGTCAGAGGCAATAAGCCCTGATACGCCGGTTGCGATTATGACTGGAGCCTGTTGTTGGGTTTTCCGGCTACGGGCGGATCGGCTCAACAACGAACCATCCGTGCTTTTTGCTCCCTCCAGTCGAAGAGCTAGGAAGTCCGGGCGTCGGCCGTTGTCTTTTTTTTCTCGCCAAGTACGATCTTGATGTTGTCTAAAATGCCGTTGATAAAGGCGGGAGACTGTTCTGTGCCGTACTTTTTACCGATATCGATGGCTTCGTTGATGGTGACTTTGGCCGGGATGTCATCACAATAAAGCAGCTCATAAACGGCCACCCTCATGATGTTACGGTCCATGCCCGACATACGGCTGATCTTCCAATTTTCTGAAGCCGCCTCAATCAGCCGATCAATTTCTTCCCGGCTCGTCTGGACCCCTTCGACCAGGCGAAAGAAAAAAGGCCGGGACCTGCGGGGTACCTCGAAGTGCTTGCAGAACAATTCCAGGGCTTCCCGGGATTGATCGCCACTGATGTCCATCTGGAAAAGAACCTGCATGGCAAGCTCTCTTGAGCGTCGCCTGTTACCCATGTTACCCGATCCAGAAGGTATCGAGACCTTTGCAAAAGGAAGAAACTAACGTTTACTGACTTGTCTTACGAGATCGGCCATTTCCATGGCGGCCACCGCCGCTGCCCATCCCTTGTTTCCCGATTTGGAGCCAGCTCTCTCAATGGCCTGTTCCAGGGTGTCGGTGGTGATAACCCCAAAGATTACAGGGACCCCAGATTCCAGGGATACGGTGGCGATGCCCTTAGAGACCTCCGCGCTGACGTATTCAAAGTGGGGGGTGGCGCCGCGGATGACGGCACCCAGGCAGATTATCGCATCGTAGCGGTTCGTTTCCGCCATTTTTTTTGCCAGCAAAGGGATTTCAAACGAGCCGGGAACCTTGACAATGTCAATGTCTTGATCGTTGGTGCCGTGCCGGGCCATGGCGTCCAAGGCGCCGCCCAGGAGCCGGTCACTGATAAAATCGTTAAAACGGCTCACAACGATTCCGAATTTTCTGCCTTCGCCCGAAATTTTTCCCTCATAGACATTGGCCATGATGGTTCCTCCTTATCGATCAAGGACCAGGTTTTGGGGGACACTCCGCATTGAAAAGGCTAGCCCTTCGGTTCCAGTTTCAAGAGATGTCCCATCTTGTTCTTCTTGCAGTTCAGGTACTTCTCGTTGTACTGGTTGGGCGGCATCTCGATCGGGACCTGTTCGACCACCGTGAGGCCGTAGCCTTGAAGGCCGACGATCTTCTTGGGATTATTGGTCAACAGGCGCATCTTGCGTACCCCAAGGTCCACCAGGATCTGGGCCCCGATCCCGTAGTTACGCAAATCCGGCTTGAACCCCAGCAATTTGTTCGCCTCCACCGTGTCGTGCCCTTGGTCCTGAAGGGCATATGCCTTCATCTTGTTCAGCAGGCCGATTCCCCGGCCTTCCTGTCGGATATACAGGATAACCCCCGAGCCCGCCTCGTCAATCATCTTCATGGCGGTTTCCAGTTGTTCTCCACAGTCACAGCGCATGGAACCGAACACGTCACCGGTGAGGCATTCGGAATGCACCCGGACCAGAATGGCCTCATCCGGGTCTATGTCTCCCTTGACCAGAGCGATATGCAGAAAATCATCCACATCATTTTCGTAGACCGTTGCAGTAAATTCCCCCGCGATACTTGTGGGCAGGGTGGTCGTAGCGGCCCGGTGAACAAAGCTCTCCGTTCTGAGGCGATACTCGATAATATCTGCAATGGCACAGATGCCGATGTCGTGTTTTTCGGAAAATCTTTCCAGGTCGGGCATTCTGGCCATGGTTCCGTCCTCGTTCATGATCTCACAGATCACCCCGGCAGGTGTGAGACCTGCAAGTCTGGCCAAATCCACCGAGCCCTCGGTCTGCCCGGTACGCACGATGACGCCGCCTTTTCTGGCTCGAAGCGGAAAGATATGACCCGGACGGACCAGGTCGTAAGGCTTGGCGTTGGGAGCAACGGCCGTCAAGATGGTGGTAGCCCTGTCGGCTGCTGAGATGCCGGTGGTGACCCCGCAACGCGCCTCAATAGATACGGTAAAGGCCGTCTCGAACCGCGAGGTGTTCGCTTGGACCATAGCGGGCAATTCCAGGGCATCGGCCTTGTCCGGTGTCAAAGACAGACAGATCAATCCCCGGCCATATCGCGCCATAAAATTGATGGCCTCGGGCGTGACCTTCTCTGCTGCCATGGTCAGGTCGCCTTCGTTTTCGCGGTCTTCATCGTCCACCAGAACGACCATCTTGCCCTGCTTAATGTGTTCAATGGCCTCTTCGACGGATATCTTTCCCATGTCTTTTCTCCCAGATAAATCCCTTCGCGCAGCCAACCCCTTCCAGCAAGGTTAAAAATCCCCGTTGGAAACTAGACAAACCCCATATTTGCCAGCAACGTCCAGTCAACGGTGCCTTCATCCCTTTTCCCCTGAGCATGCCGGACAAAACGTTCGATATATTTTCCGATCAGGTCGGTTTCAATGTTCACCGCGTCGCCGATTTTCTTGAATCCAAGCGTGGTGACCCGTGCCGTATGGGGAATGACGCTGACATCAAAGCCGGTACGGCCGCAGGCGTTGATGGTCAGGCTGATTCCGTCCACGGCCACAGAACCTTTTTGAACCATGTAACGACACAAACCCTCCGGAGCCTCAAATGAAAAAAGCACGGCATTTCCCTGGGGGCGTTTCGCCGTGATCTTGCCCACCCCGTCCACATGTCCAGTGACCAGGTGGCCGTCGAGTCGCTCCCCGAGACGAAGGGCGCGCTCCAGGTTGACCTTGTCCCGGCACTGCACTCGACTCAGGGTGCTCTTTGACAGGGTTTCCGGAGCGACATCCACAGAAAAACGCCGGCCCTGAACCTCCACGGCCGTCAGGCATGCACCGTTGACGGCCATACTGTCGCCGACATTGACCTCCTCGAGTGCAAAACCGCTTTCGATCTCCAGGCGCAGCCCGCCGTGTGCGGGGTGTACCCTACAGACTACGCCAAGTCCTTCAATGATACCGGTAAACACAGGGACAATTTTCCTCCACCTGTCGAGATCAATGGCTGTTGATGTAGCCCTCGATCATGATGTCATCGTCGAAACGGTGAACCGACACGTCGCACACGCGCATACTTTCACGCATAGCCCTAACACCCGGGCCTCGGCAGATCGGCACCCCGTCATCTCCGGCACACAACTTGGGGGCATAGAACAGCAAGACCTTGTCCACGATGCCCGCCCTTAGGGCCGAACCATTGATCGTTGCCCCTCCTTCGATGAGGACACTGGTAATCTCCATCTTGCCCAGGGCCTTGACCAGGGCCTTCAAGTCCACCGAGCCCTTCCGGCAATCCGTGGTCAATAACCGGGCTCCGGTTTGTTCAATGGCCTTTCTTTTTTCCGGTGAAATATCATAACCCGTGACGATGAGGGTATCAGAATTGGAGTCCACATGCAATACCTGCGCATCAGGCGGGATGGACAGGTGCGTGTCGAGTACGATTCGGACCGGATCCATACCTTCCATGCCCTCCAGCCGCGTTGTGAGCCTGGGGTTATCTTTCAAGATTGTGCCGATCCCGACCAGAATGGCGTCGACGGCGTTACGGAGCTCATGGACGAAATGTCTGGAACGAGGGCCGGTAATCCATTTGGAATCTCCGGTGGCTGTGGCGATGCGACCATCCAGTGTGGCGGCGCATTTTAAAATGACGAACGGGGTTGCCGAAGTTATATATTTGATAAAGACCTCATTTAAGCGGCGGCATTCACCTTCACAAACTCCGGACACGGTTTCCACCCCGTGGCCGGCAAGAAACTCCAGGCCCCCTCCGGCAACGGCAGGGTTCGGGTCTTTCATACCCGCCACCACCTTTGCGATTCCCTTTTCAAGGATCGCTCGAGTACACGGCGGCGTGCGGCCCGTGTGATTGCAGGGCTCCAGCGTTACGTACAGCGTGGCCCCCCGGGCACGGTCACCCGCTTGTTCCAAGGCCAGTATCTCGGCATGGGGACCGCCTGCTTTCCGGTGATAGCCCCTGCCCACAACCTCGTCGTCTTTGACGACCACGGCACCGACCATGGGATTCGGGGAGGTCCTGCCCCGGGCCCGGCCAGCCAGTGAAAGCGCCATTTTCATGTAGTTCTCGTCCACGGCAACCACGGAACCCCTATGAAGGTAGGCCATCTTGAAGACACTGGAAAGGACGTGGACGGCGATCCCAAGATCCGGTGTTAGAGAGCCCTTTTCGGCCCTTCAGTTGTCCAGACCTTGGGCCCTGCGGGTTTCAAACAATTCCTTGAGTTCGGACATGAAATCGTTAATGTCTTTAAATTCTCGATATACGGAGGCAAACCGCACGTAGGCCACATCATCGAGTTCGTGAAGCTTGTTCATCACCCGTTCGCCGACCACATTCGACGGGATTTCCTTTTCCCCGATCTCCTGAAGCTCCCGCTCCAGATCGTCGACAAAGGCCTCCAGTGTGTTCATGCTGATGTTTCGTTTTTCGCATGCCTTTTGTATGCCCACAAGCACTTTGGTGCGGTCAAAGGCTTCTCTGCGGCCGTCTTTTTTTATCAGGACCAGGGGCAGTTGTTCGACCCTCTCATAGGTCGTAAAACGCTCTCCACAGCCCAGACATTCACGGCGGCGCCTGATGGTGTTGCCCTCTTTGGTCATTCGAGAGTCAACCACCTTATTATCCATTTCGCCACAGTACGGACATTTCATGCGCTTGCCTCACCGATTTGGGTTAGTTTGACTCCTGCGGTTTTCATCATTTCTTCTGCCATGCTGTCTGCATAGCCCTGCAGGTATCGAATATCATGAATTCCCGCGTTAATTAACATCTTGGTACAAATCGAGCAAGGCAGGTTGGTACAAAACAGCGTAGCACCCCGGATGGATACCCCGTGGTAGGCCGCCTGGATGATGACGTTTTGCTCGGCATGAAGTCCCCGGCACAATTCATGGCGTTGGCCTGAGGGTATGTTCATGTCTTCCCGCAGGCAACCAAGATCCAGACAGTGAGGCATTCCGGAAGGGGCCCCATTGTAACCCGTTGCCAAGATCCTTTTATCTCTGACCGCGATGGCTCCAACCTGACGGCGGCGACACGTGGATCGGCGTGCCACAAGACACGCGATATCCATAAAATACTGATTCCAGGAGGGGCGGGTCACGGCCTCAAGCCTTATGCTTCTTCTCGGTACAACGGGAACCTCTCGCACAGATCACGCACGGATTCCTTGACCCGTTCTAAAACGGCCTGGTCTCCGGGGTGGTTGAGGACCTCAATAATCATCCAGGCGATGGTGGCCATTTCAGGTTCCTTCATCCCCCGGGTTGTCACCGACGGAGTGCCCAGCCGAATCCCACTGGTTACGGAGGGCCTGTGTTTGTCAAACGGAATCGCATTCTTGTTCACCGTGATTCCGGCCTGTTCCAGTGCTCGTTCTGCGTCTCTGCCTGTAAGGCCTATACTGCTTAGGTCCACCAGCAACAGGTGGTTGTCCGTGCCGCCGGACACCAGCGTGATCCCGGCGTCCAGCAGATGCCGGGCCAAGGCCTTTGCATTGGTTACGGTTTGGCGCTGGTCTTGGACGAACTTGTCGGCCATGGCCAGTTTAAATGCCACGGCCTTGGCCGCAATCACGTGCATCAGGGGTCCTCCCTGGATGCCCGGGAACATCTCGCTGTCGAGCTTCTTGCCATAGTCTTTTCGGGCGAGGATAAAGCCACCGCGGGGGCCGCGCAACGTCTTGTGGGTCGTGGAAGTCACCACATCCGCATGCGGCACCGGAGACGGATGTACGCCAGCGGCAACCAGGCCAGCGATGTGTGCCATATCGACCATGAGAAAGGCGTTTACGGTCCGTGCGATTTGAGCAAATTTCTCAAAGTCAATAATTCTGGCATAAGCACTGGCCCCGGCGACGATCATTTTCGGCCGATGCTTTTCAGCGAGGCTACGTACCTCGTCAAGGTCGATGGTTCCGGTTTCTTTGTTGACTCCATAAGAGACGAAATTGAAAAAGCGACCGGAAAAATTCACGGGACTGCCGTGAGACAAATGCCCTCCATGGGCCAGATTCATGCCCAGCACGGTATCGCCCGGTTCCAGCAGTGCGAAATAGACCGCCATGTTGGCCTGTGTGCCTGAATGGGGCTGCACATTCGCTTGGGGTGCGTGATAAAGCCTTTTGGCCCTTTCAATGGCCAGCGTTTCCGCGATGTCGACGAACTGACAACCTCCGTAGTACCGGCGTTCGGGGTATCCCTCGGCATACTTGTTCGTCAGCACGCTGGCCTGGACGGCCATGACCGCTCGGGTGGTGATGTTTTCAGACGCGATCAGTTCAAGCTTGTGCTCCTGACGCTCAATCTCGAGTTCGATGGCCCGCGCGATGTCCGGGTCAGCATGCCGGATGATTTCCAGGTCGCTCTGGAAGCGGCTCAGTTTAGTCAACGTCCATTTTCTCCAGTCGTCGTTGATGTCGTCCGCCGTCAAAAGGCGTCTCAAGCCATGTCTCCACCAGCTGGACGGCAAGGGTGTCTCCGATCAGCCGGCCGCCCAAGACCAGAATATTGGAATCATTGTGGCGCCTGCTCATAATCGCCGAAAAGAGGTCGTTGGCAAGCGCCGCTCGAACCCCCTTGAATCGGTTCGCCGTCATAGACATCCCAAGGCCCGTTCCACAAATCAAAATCCCACGCTCAAAGGTGCCATCCGAGATCTTGCATGCCACCTGTTTTCCGAAGTCCGTATAGTCCACGGAGGCTTCACTGTGCGTGCCCACGTCTTCTACTTCCACGCCTCGTCCTTTGAGAAAGGCCTTGACCTTTTCCTTCATGGCAAAGCCTGCATGATCGGAACCCATGATAATTTTCATCACCACACCCACACACAACCCACCATGCTCGCCGCCCTTTGTAACCCCAACTCCAAGGCGAGTCTAAGAATGGTCTTTAATATAATTCAAGGCATCTTGAACCGTTTGAATTTTTTCCGCCTCTTCGTCCGGAATTTCTATATCAAAGGCCTCTTCCATGGCCATGATAAGCTCCACCAGATCCAAAGAGTCCGCTCCCAGGTCATCTACAAAAGACGCTTCAGGGACGACCTCTTCAGGCTCCACACTCAGTTTTTCGGCAACGATTTTTTTGACCTTTTCTTCCATTGACACGCCGTTCACCTCCTTGGTTTATTGTTGGTTTCCCTCTTAAGAGACTCGATTCAAATCGCGGCACACGCATTGAGAACAATATGCGTGTTTTGGGACAAAAAACTTTATAAAGATAATCACGTGCTGTTCTCAAGCCCGAAGGGCGCAAATCACGAAAGATTGAAAGCACGAAATAAAAGACATTGAGGCTTTCGTCTTTGGTTCCGGTTCGTCCGGGTTGGGAATTAAGGCCTCTCATTCCAGAGTTTCTTTCATAAATGACCGAGGCGACGCCTCGGTATCAATTTTCACTGGCAGAGCCGATGGTTTGTACACGGATTCCAATTGCTACATATACATGCCCCCATTGACGTGGATCACCTGGCCGGTAATGTACGAGGCCTGGGCGGATGCCAGGAAAGCCACCGCTTCAGCCACATCTTCAGGCGTTCCGGCACGAGCGAGCGGGATCCGGCTTAACATGGCTTCCCGTACCTTTTCAGGCAGGGCGTGTGTCATTGCCGTATCAATAAACCCGGGTGCCACGGCGTTGACCGTGATGCCTCTAGGGGCCAATTCCTGGGCAGCGGTTTTGGTCAAGCCGATCAGGCCGGCCTTTGAAGCGGTGTAGTTGGCCTGCCCGGCATTGCCGGTGATGCCTACTACAGAAGCGATATTGATGATTCGGCCCGCCCGCTGCTTTAGCATGGGCTTTGCCACCGCCTGTATACAATAAAAGGCCCCGGTGAGATTCACGGTCAGCACCTGTTGCCAATCCGAGTCTTTCATGCGCACCAGAAGCCCATCACGGGTGATACCGGCATTGTTGACCAACACATCCACCCGGCCGCTTTCTTCAACAACGGTATTGAAGAAGTCCTGGACCCCTTGTTTTGCAGCGACGTCCGTGCGCAAGGCCCGTCCATCCCCGCCGGCCTCTGCGATGAGGGAAGTGGTTTCGTCCACATCGCGGGTGTCAGGACTGGTATAATTGACATAGATTCTTGTGCCCGGCTCAGCCATACGGACCGCAACGGCTCGACCGATCCCCCGAGAGCCCCCAGTAACCACTACAACACGGCTGATTTGATCGCTGCTCATATGGGTTTGCCTATTGTCTGCCTTTTGAAATCA
>JAFDGP010000084.1 GCA_019309245.1 Deltaproteobacteria bacterium
GATACTACCTGCGATCCGTGAGCGCCCGGGATGAGTCCACAAAAACCCTGGTCCTGAAGATTTGGGACCTGCGCCTTCTGACTGACGAAACCGATCTGGACGCCTTGAAAAAGCGGCTCCAGGAGGATCTCAAACGCTCTGAGCTGATCAACGAACGATTGATTCATCCCAAGTTGGGCTGCGCGAAACTCCGCATTCATCTAGAAGACATCGCCTACTGTGTAGAGTGGCAAGAGTGGTCCTGGCCCGAAGAGGAGGCTCAGCAGGGTTAGGGCGCAATCCGCTTTCCGGACGCCCTGTCAAACAGGTGACAGTGCTCCATGTCAAACACGGCCGTCACCGCCATCTCAGGCACCATTCGGGCCTCTTCCGGCAGCACCAGGGTAAACCGCACATCCGACCTTTCGACCTCCACAATCACTCGGTCTCCCAGGGGCTCTACCACCGTGACCACCGCCTTAACCGTGTTTCCAGACACCTCCTTGATCCGACTGGACCCTCGCCTGTAAATGTGTTCCGGCCGAATACCCAGTATAACTGTTTTGCCCTTATGGGTCTTGCATCGCTGCCACACCGGCTCCGGCAGCGCCAGCTCAAAGGCTCGGGTTGCAATCGTTGCCTTGCCCTCTTTTTGCTCAATCGTACCATCAAAGAAATTCATCGTAGGACTTCCCACGAAGCCCGCCACAAACAGGTCTGTCGGTTTTCGGTAGATATCCAGGGGGGTGCCCACCTGGGCCAGACGTCCCTCCCGCATCACGGCAATCCGTTCGCTCAGACTCATGGCCTCCACCTGGTCGTGGGTGACATAGAGAATCGTCGTTTTCAGTTGTCTGTGAATCCGTTTGAGCTCCGCCCGCATCTTGATCCTGAGCTTGGCATCCAGATTGCTCAATGGTTCATCCAGCAACAACACCTCAGGATCCACGACCATGGCCCTGGCCAGGGCGACCCGCTGCCTTTGCCCACCGCTCAAGTCCCTGGGCCGACGGTTCTCCAGGCCCTTCAGGTTCAACAGGGAAAGCACCCAGCTTACCTTCCGAGCCACAACATCGCCGGGGACCTTTCTGATCTTCAGCCCAAAGGCGATATTTTGTGCTGTTGTCATGTGAGGGAAAAGGGCATAGCTCTGAAACACCATGGCAATACCCCGGTCCTTGGATGGGACATCGTTGGCGAGCCGATCCCCAATGTACAGCCTCCCGGAGGTGACCTCCTCAAGTCCGGCGATCATTCTCAGGGTCGTGGTCTTGCCGCAACCCGATGGACCCACCAGTGTCACGAACTCCCCATCGCCCACCACAAGGTCCAGTTCGCGGACCACCGGCGTGGCCCCAATGGTCTTACTCACCTTTTCCAGCCGGACCGTCGTCAAATGATGCGTCTCCTTCGTGCTTTATGCCCTTCAGCTTGAAAACAGTATGTGATCATCTTTTAATGCTTTACCCAAAATAACGCGTCGTATTACTTGACCGCTCCGGCCATGGCACCGGTCTGCATATACCGTTGGACCAGAAATGTAAACGCCACCACGGGCACGGACAGAACCACTGAAATCGCCGCAAGCAGGTTATGCTGAGGCGTCCAGGATAGGATTTTTTGCAAGATCACCGGAAGCGTCGATTGCTCTCCGAACGCCAGGAGGAAATATGAAAAGATGAATTCGTCCCACGACAGCAAAAACACATAGATGGCCGCGGCCGCTAAGCCCGGCAGAGCCACGGGCAACACAATCCGCACAAAGCTTCGCACTGGCCCCGCACCCAAAATCCGGGCTTGTTCTTCCAGCTCTATCGGAATGGTATCAAAGACCCCCATGGCGATAAAAATCACGTAGGGCGCAGCCAGCAGGCTGTGGGCGAGTGCCACACCCAACACCCGGTTCACCAGAGCCAACCGCGTGAATATCTCCACCACCGGCACGACCGCCACCACGTCCGGAAACAGCCGAATGGATATCAGCGCCGTGGCCAGGACCATCACCCCCGGAAATCGGTATCGCGACAGGGCATAGGCGGCGGGGGTGCCGATCGCCAGAGACAGGGTCACGGAAAGCAGGGCCGCCTGCAAGCTGGTTACGGCTGCGGCAAGAAATTGTTCTGTTCCTGCCAGACCTCGGAATTGCTCCAAGGTCGGGTGAAAGGGCCACAGCGGAATGGGCATACCGCCGGTTACCACGCTGGCGCGGTCGCTAATGGCATATTTGAACATCACGAACACCGGCGCGATCACGATCAGAACCATCACCACCAGGCCGGAAAACCAGAGAATCCGCCCGGCCCGTACCCGTATCCTGAGGGTCATGCGGCCACCAGCCATTTTTTCAGTCGTCTTGACACGTACAGGACCACCCCCGTCGAACCCATGATCAATACCAGAAGCACCAGTGCAATGGCACAAGCCTCATTTGGATTCCTCCATTCATGATAGGCCCTTTCGATCAACGTGGCCAGAAGGGGATAGCTGCCCGCCAGAATGAACGGAAAAATAAACTCTTTCCACATCTCTATGGATCGCAATACGAGCACCGTGGACATGGCCGGCACCAGCAAGGGCAATGTAATCCTCAAAAAGATCTGCCCGGCGTTGGCCCCGAGTGTCCTGGCGGCCTCGATTTGTTCTTTATCAATCGCCTGAAGCCCGGCAAGGATGATCAGCATGGAAATCGGCATATCGCGCCAGACCTTCCCGAACATCGCGACCATCAGAGCGAAAAAACCGGAGCCCCGCCAGTTGATCGGAGTGGAAATGAGGCGAAACGGAAATACCGCATGGCACCCCCTGAGAAGATCATTCACGTGGCCGCCCGGAAAATCAAAGACGATATAAAGGATAATCGCCGTGACAATAGCGGGGATTGCCAGGGGGAGGATAAACACGCTTCTCACCAGCCCCCGGCCCTTGAAATCACCCACCACCAGAAAGGCCAGCACCAGCCCTGCGACAAGCTCCACCGGGGTCCCCACCAGCGTGAACCACATGGTGCGGGTCAGGGCCTCACGGAACTCGGGGTTTTCCGAAAGTCCCATAAAATGCTGCGCGCTCGGAAAGACCACGCCGCTTGCCCCTTGATAACTCAGAGCCAAAACACTCACTTTAACCAGAATGATCACCAGGAAGCCTCCCAGATAGATCACCGCCGGGGCCAGCATGATCACTCCAAAGATGTGCCTTTTAATACGCATTGTGCCCGCCCTGTGTGCAAAAAACTTTCCGGGCCCGGGGCGCGTAGATGCTGTTGAGCCGCTCCCTGATCACGTGTTCATCCACCCCCTCGCTGGAGCCAAAGTGCTCTCCCACCACGATGTCGTACCAAGCCTCAAGGTAAATTTTACCGATTTTCGTGTAGGCTGAAACCAGCGGAACCGTGGTGGTGCCGTTTAAGGCGAACTGTCGCACGGACACCGCAAACACATCGGCCATCCACCCCTTGGGAAAGGCCGCCTTAAGATCAACCAGGATGTCCCCCCGAACCGGCATCATGCCGAAGGTCCGGCATTCAGCCAGGTGATTTTCGTGGTTGGTGATCCACCGGGCGAATTCCACGCACAGGCCGGGCTTGGGCGCGGTCTTGGGAATCGCCCAGAACCACCCCGAGGTGCCTGCCCGCCGTCCGCCTGTTCGAACCGGGCGCCCGTTTTCGTCCAGGGCGAAAGAGACCCCCCGGGGCATGACCGCCACACCCAGATCGTCGGGATCAACCAGATAGCCCTGCATCGCAGGGTGGGTCCCTCCGTGGATATAGAACGTATCGATCTGGTGCATCATGGCCAAAAAGACCTTGCCGTCTTTCATGGCGTTCCAGATCCCGCCGCCACTCCACGGGTCCTGCCACATGCCCGGGTGATACAACCCGTTTTTCTTAAAAACGGACTCCCATACGAACATGTCCACCACTGGGGTAACCGCGACCTTCAGCACATCCGCGGCCGTGCCTCCCAACTGGTAGATCCGATCGGTCAGCCCGACCACAGTCCCCCCGTATTTTTTGCCCCTATGGGCCATCCGGGGCATCTTGATCCCGAAATAGGGGGTGTGAGCCCAGGTGTATGCCACGACAAAAAGATCGTAGAAATCCCATTGGTTCGGATCCGCCTCAAGCCGGTAGCCGGCAGGCAGGCCATAGCCGTTGTCCGCCCTCAGCGCCTCATTGATGTCCGTCTTAAATGCGCCCCAGCCCGCAACCGCTTCACTGACCCGGGACTTCAAGTACACCATCATTCTGGTTTCCAGCTTGCGCGGCAGATATATCAGCTTCCCATTGATGGTCCCCAGGGCCAAGGCCTTTGGATCAAACGCCTCCTTGAGGACCCGCAGGGCTTTTTCATCCATCATGTCGTCATAGGCGCGCATCCTGGACGCAAGCGGCCGGGTCATTTCCAAGGGGACTTTCACCACACCTATGGACGGCTGTTTGGAAGCCGCATCCAGCTGCAACATCACCTCCAGGTCCCAGAACTTGTCAAATGTCATCACCGTGATCTTGGTGTGATGCGACTGTGCAAATGGAGCCACGATGTGCCGGCGAAACCAGCGGTCCTGAATATCCATCATCCTGATGAGCACCGAAAACCCCGGTTGCTCCCCAGCACATGGACGGCCACAGACCCCACACATCCCGATCCCGGCCAGCACACTTACGACAACAAGACGTTTTAGAATCCGCATGAACCGCCCTCTTTCCTTTGTGTAGACCTGCATAGGCCCGACCTTCAAATTAGGATGGAAACTTTCTATCACGTGCTGTTGCCGGGGCGCAACCCACAATCCACGGCAGGAATCCTGGTGCCTGTTGGTCACTGGTCATTGGTCACTGGTCATTGGTCATTGGTCATTGGCCAACAGGTTTTATATCTTAAGCCCGTAGGTCGGGGTACGAGTCCACCACAGGCGGACGAGTTCCCTGACAAAGACCCTTTTCCGAAAAGGCGAGAGGGATCTCAAAACTGAGATCCTACATAAGACATGTTAAGCACCAAGACGGCATGATTTGTGCTACTTTATCTATTGACGTGGTGAGTCCGAGCCCCGAGTGTCGTGATCTTATGAAGATTCGAATTGAACACCTTGACAAATATTTTCCGCTTCCCGCAGGCAGGCGACTGCCTGTGCTTGAAGACATCAATCTAGAAATCCAAAAGGGCGATTTTGTCATGGTGCTGGGGCAGTCGGGATGTGGAAAATCCACGCTGTTGAACATCATCGGTGGCCTGATCGCCCCCTCCTCGGGCACCGTACAGGTAGATGGACAGCCGATCTCAGGGCCACACCGATCGATCACCATGCACTTCCAGGAGCCGACCCTTCTCCCGTGGCTGGATGTAAAAGACAATATCGCTTTCGGCTGCAGGATCCGCGGTGAAACCGACGATCTGGAGTACCGCGTCAATGAGTTTATCGAGATGATGGGACTGTCCGGGTTTGAAAAAAGTCATCCCGCTGAGCTTTCTATAGGAATGGCCTGCCGGGTTTCTCTGGCGAGAGCTCTTGTAGCCCGTCCTGAGGTGTTTCTTTTGGACGAGCCCTTTGCCTCCCTGGATACCTTCACCAGGTCCAGGCTCCAGGAGGAACTGATCAACATCTGGCTGAGCGAAGGATTTACGGCGGTTTTCGTCACCCACGATATTGCAGAAGCCGTCCTGCTGGGAAACCGTATTGTTCTTTTGGGAGGACAACCCTGCCGGGTTATGGACACGATCGCCATCGACCTGGCCTACCCGAGACGCCTGACGGACGAGTCGTTTTTCCAGTGTAAAAAAAATATCCTGGAGTCATTCAAGACGAGTCTCGAAAGGAATGCGCCGTGAAGGACGGTACAAACAAAAAAGGCCACGTGTCAAGCCGGAGGCGCTTCCTTAAATCAATGGCAGCCGGGGCTGCGGGACTGCTCGGCGCCTGTTGGAACATGCCGCCGCTGTATTGCGCGGAACCGTCCAGCAATCTGCGGGTGGGGTACCTACCCATTACGGATGCGGCCCCGTTGCTGATCGCCCACGCCTTGGGATACTTTCAAGACGAAGGACTCAAGGTGAAAAGACCGGTCATGGTCCGCAGCTGGTCGGCCCTGCTGGAGTCCTTTTTGAGCGGCAAGTTCAACGTCACCCACATGTTGCTGCCAATCCCGGTCTGGATGCGGTTTAAGCACAAAATACCAGTCAAGGTCCTGGCGTGGGACCATGTCAACGGCAGTGCTGTAACCGTCGCCCGGAATTCGGGGATCCGAGGCTTTGCCGACCTTGGCGGCAAACAGATCGCCGTGCCCTTCTGGTACTCTATGCACAACATCGTCTTGCAAATGGGGCTGCGCAGCGCAGACCTTGAACCGGTTATTCAGGCCCAGGCAGCGCCTCTGGGCCCACGGCAGGTGAATCTGTTTGTTTTGTCACCGCCCGAGATGCCCGCCGCTCTGGCTGGCCGGAAGATCGACGGCTATGTGGTCGCCGAACCTTTCAACGCGCTGGGCGAACTCAAGATCGGCGCTCGGATCATGCGATTTACCGGAGACATCTGGAAAAACCATCCTTGCTGTGTTGTCGTCATGAACGAATCCGCCACCCGCACGAGACCGGTCTTCACACAAAAAGCGATCAATGCCATCGTCCGGGCCCAGGGATGGACATCGCACAATCTGGCCGAAGCCGCCAAGCTTTTAAGCCGGGATGGGATGGGGTATCTGCCGGTCTCAAGGGAGGTTCTATTACGGGTCTTTACGGGTTATAGGCCTTCGCGCTACGCTCAGGGGCCTGTCCCCCACGCCATTCACCATCCCCGGTGGCAGGTAGCAAGGATCGGATTCCAGCCCTATCCGTATCCATCGGCCACCCGCCTGATCATCCAGGCCATGGGCCGGACACGCATGGAAGGAGATACCGCGTTTCTGGAAGCATTGAACGCTGAAACAGCCGCAAGGGATCTTGTGGACGACCGGTTTGTAAAAAAGGCAATCCTGGATATGGGCGGCCCACAACGATTTGCACCCGTTGATTTGAAACACCCCTGGGAAAGAGAAGAAGTCATAGAGGTATGAGCGTTGTCGCAAACAATGTGATCACCCCGCCCAACGGCCAGCATTGGTTGGTACGCTTTTGCTACAGCTTCCTGGGTGGCCTGTTGAGTGTGGCCCTATGGGCAATCATCGGACACATGCTTTTTTCCCGTCCAGGTTATGAACAGTTCTCCGGCTTTCTTCCGGGGCCGGCGGCCAGGGCCCTTGCCCGTCTGTTTCTGGATTCGCGTTTCTGGTTATCAGCAGCCGCCAGCCTCAGCCGGGTGGTGGTGGGTTTGTCGGTGGCGTTTGCCCTCGGGCTGCCGGCCGGCGTGCTGATTGGCTACTACAGAAGACTCAGCCTGACAACGGATCTTTCCGTACAGTTCTTAAGAATGGTCAGCCCACTGGCCTGGATGCCCGTTGCGCTGCTCATTTTTAAGAGCTTTGAATCCGCGATCGATTTCCTGATCACGATGGCCACCATCTGGCCCATCATCCTGACCACGGCAGCCGGGGTGTCGCGGGTAAATCCGCAATGGATTAACATGGCCCGCGATCAGGGGGCCAGAGATCGGCAAGTACTCACCAAAATCGTCGTCCCGGCGTGCGTACCCCATATTCTGACCAGCCTGCGACTGGCCCTGGGCGTGGCCTGGATCGTACTGGTGCCCGCCGAATTTCTGGGCGTCTCCAGCGGACTGGGATACCTGATCAATGATGCGCGGGATACCATGGAGTACGACCGCCTTATGGCGGTGGTAATCGCTATAGGGATCCTGGGGTTCTTCTTGGACGGGGCAGTTCGGTTGGCCATGAAACGGCTCAAGTGGTACGGTGATGCCCGGACGTAACCCCTCTTAAAAAACCCAACTCAAATCATTGCAGAGTTGCTTTCATAAATGAATCCGAGGCAAGGCCCCGATATCAGCTGCTAAGGTTGCGGTCTCAGGATCAAGGCATGCCATGGCCTCCCCGACCGTATAAAGCGAGCCGGTCACGCAGACAGCGTCATCGACTGTCACGTTCTTGACGGCCAACGAAAGCGCTGTGTGCACATCGTCGGCGACCGTGGTGGGACAGTTCAGATTGTGGACAAAGGATACGAAACTCCGGGGATCAGCAGCCCGTTCGTACCGGGGCCGGGTCAAGATCATGGTATCGCACACATCCGCCAGGTCACGCAGCATCGATTTCCACGCCTTGTCTTTTAAGATTCCCACCACCACGGAAAGCCGTCGCCAGGTCCTTTCGCTTTTAAGAAAGCGGCAAAGCGCCCTCACGGCCGCGGGGTTGTGGGCGCCGTCAAGAATCATCAGGGGATGCTGCCGGACCACCTGCAAGCGCCCCGGCCACCGGACCGTTTTGAGGCCCGCATCCACGGCTTCATCAGAGATGCCCCAGCCTTTTTTTCGCAAAAGCCCCACAACCCCCAATGCGAGGGCGGCATTATCGATCTGGTGCCGGCCGAACAGCCCCACTTCGAGCCTCGGCCAACGGTAGCCCGCACACCGGCAACTGAAGCGGCCGTCATTATACCGTCGAACCCGGATATCCCGCCCGAGTCTGAGCAGCGACACACGGTTTTGCTCGGCCTGTGTCTGGATCACGCGCAAAGCGGACGGTTGTTTGACCCCGGTAACCACGCCGGCCCCGTGCTTGATGATACCGGCTTTTTCCTCGGCAATGCGGCCCAGTGTCCGGCCCAGGTATTCGGTGTGTTCCACAGCCACGTTGGTAATGACAGCGACCTCCGGATGTACCAGATTGGTAGCGTCAAAGCGGCCGCCCATGCCGGTTTCAAGCACCGCTACGTCCACTCCGGCATGGGCAAAATGATAAAACGCCATGGCCGTGGCGCACTCAAAGAAGGTAGGAGGGTCTCCCTGAGTATAGATCCGTTGCACCGCGCTGGCGGCATCAACCACCTCTTTATCGGTGACTGGATGCCCGTTTACCT
>JAFDGP010000085.1 GCA_019309245.1 Deltaproteobacteria bacterium
AGACCTTGTGCTCGGGCTTTTCGCGAATCGCGCACGTATTCACCACGATCAGGTCCGCATCTCGCCCACGGCTTGTGGGTACGTAATCCATGGAGATCAGGAGCCTTTCCATTTGCTCGGAGTCGTAGGCGTTCATCTGGCATCCCATGGTAATGATGTGGAACTGTTTCGGCTGCATGTCAATGGAACTCAATGGATCTGATTGCTTCTGTTGCAATTTTGAAATCACCGTAAGGCAGTTTTCCAAACCAGCTCACCGCCTTGTCCACCGCAAGGGTGACTCTCTTACCGTCCTTAAGCGCCACATGGGCCCTTATGACATCGCCCGCAAGCACAAACTCAATGGACGCGATCTTGTCAAAACCAATGCTCACGTGCCCGCTTCCCAACTCTCCAGAAATGGCCGTCTGCCCCTCGCAGCTCAGCTTGTGCACACGGCTCGTCACATCGGCCTGATCCGTGATGGTCGCAACGTAGTCCTTTGACGGCTCGGGGACGCTGATCCGTGCCGGGCCTCCGAGTCCTCCCATACCCACACAGGCCATAAACACCAAGACCAAGAAGGCGACCAGTCCGACCTTTTTCATGAGACCTCCTCCTTCAGTTAACTTGGTATCAGGTGCTATTGTTCCAAAGGATCCCTGACGGGTTCGATCTTCAATTGAGCGCCCAGGTCATCCACAATAGCGGCAACATCATCCTCACATCCAGGGGCCGCATGGACCACCACCAACCCCTTGTCGGGATCGACCGTCCTGAGCACCGCCAAGCCGTCATAGCCCTCCAGGACAAATCTCAAATAGTGGATTTCGCGGCGATCTATCCGGTACCACTTCTTGACACACTCCCACGGGACATCTCCAACGCCACCGGCCATCGGCGAGATTTCCAGCACTTAACGAACCTTCTTGGCTCTAAATTTGTATGTGGTTCGCTGGCCAGCGAACCACATACAAATTTAGAATAGCACTATTCATTTCATCTTTTCAATCAAAAAACGAGGTTGTTTCAACGGCTGCGGTGGGTTATACGCAATGGTTATGATGACGCAGTGGCATTGCCCGACTCATGATCCCGAAAGGGTTGCTCGCCTGGCAGCCGCGCTGAACCGGCATCCAGCCGTGGCCGCCATTTTGTTGAATCGCGGCATTTCGGATCACGACCAGGCACAGGCATTTCTCAGCCCCACGCTCGCGCAGATCAAGTCCCCTTTTTCGATAAAAGATATGGAAAAGGCTGTAGATCGTATTGTCCAGGCTGTTCGACAGGGTGAAACCATCTGTATTTTCGGCGACTACGATGTAGACGGCATGACTTCCACCTCACTCCTGTTGGATTTTTTCAGACATTTTGACTTGACGGTCCTTCATCATATCCCGGATCGCATCACCGAGGGGTACGGCCTCAGCCCGCAGGCGATTGAACAACAGGCTGTGGCCAAGGGCGTCGAGCTCATCATTACGACCGATTGCGGGATCACTGGTCACGAGGCCGTCCGTCTGGCAAACCGGCACGGCATCGACGTCATCATCACTGACCACCATGAGCCCTCAAAAGACCTTCCCGATGCCCTGGCCGTCGTCAACCCCAAACGCCTGGATTGTCCCTCCGAGCTCGCCCATCTGGCGGGCGTGGGGGTCGCATTTTATCTGGCGCTGGCTCTGCGGCATCGCCTTCGAGAAATGGGTTTTTGGAACGCCGGCAACGAGCCTAACCTCAAGCATGCCTGTGACCTGGTGGCGCTCGGTACGGTGGCGGATATGGTGCCGTTGTTGGGCGAGAATCGTGTGCTCGTCAAAGCAGGGCTCGAGATCCTGGCCACCCGGCCGCGTCCTGGTCTAAGGGCGTTGCTTGCAATATCCGGTGCTGCGAATCGTCCGGTCGACACCTGGGACTTGGCCTACAGACTCGCCCCGAGGCTCAATGCCGCGGGCCGTCTTGGTACCGCCGATACAGGCTGTGCGCTTTTGACCACGGCCTGTACCAAGACGGCGGAGCGCATCTCTTTTGAACTGGATGAAATGAACGTGTTACGAAAAGACATCGAGCAACGTATCCTTGAAGATATCTCCCGAAGGCTCGGGCAGGGCCCTCCAACGGGTCGTCACACACTGGTCCTGAAAAGCCCTGACTGGCATGAAGGCGTGATCGGAATCGTGGCCGCCCGGCTGGTGGACCAATTCATGAGGCCGGTAGCCCTGATTGCCCTTCGCGACGGCATCGGCAAAGGGTCCGCCAGAAGCCCGGAGGGGGTTGACCTGTTTGGCGCCCTGAGCGCATGCTCGCCGTATCTGGAAAAATTCGGCGGCCACAAGGTTGCCGCCGGGTTCTCAGTAAAGCAAGAAAACATTTCGGACTTCCACGAGGCCTTCGAGAACGCCGTCAGGGACCATATCGATCCACAGGCCATGAAGCCTGGGATTCGGATCGACACCCGGATCACGCCCGAGATGATCACACCGGCGCTCCTGGATGATATCGAGCAGATCGCCCCTTTTGGGATGGCCAATCCGGAACCCGTTTTCGCCCTATCGGAACTGGACGCCGTGTCTTGCCATCGGGTGGGAAAGGCCCATACGAAAATGCGGCTGAGACCGAAAAACGGCGACAGGTCCCGAACACTTGATGCCATCATTTTTAATATGGACCCTGCTGAACTCCCTGGTCGGTTCCGGCAGGTCGCCTGCAATCTGCGGTGGAACAGATGGCTGGGGACAAAGCGTGCTCAGGTGGTCATACGGGACTTCAAGCCGGAATAAAGCTGAAACGCGGCAAGAGCCGTGACCGCGTCTTTTCCGGTCCGTTGGTATTGCCCGTCGCCGCTTTTTTTGTTGTTATTTTTCAGAAATTGTCATAATCTAGATAAAATATAGTCACGATTTGGCTCCGTTTCGATTTTCCGAAAATCAGTAGGTGGGAATGCCATGGCCAGAGTCTTTCGCCCCAGTAACCGTGAAGCACGGATCCTATCCAGGATTGAAAGTTCCAAGGAACGTGCACAGCGGCTTGCGATCGAGCAGCTCAAGCAGGTCTGGGAACCCCTGAGCAATGCGATCGCCATGAAATTCATTGAGGAAAAGCTGATCGAAACGACCAGCAAGGATGACATCCAGGAACAGATTGGAGCCTGCCTGCAGAAACTCACCCGCGCCGACGACTTCGACATCGACTACCAAATCGCCCCGCTTCGAAACCTGGTACCCCGCCCGAACTTCGTAAGCCTGTACCTGACCTCATTTGTTGTAGAACAGCTTATCAATCACAGGAGTGTAGAAGACATCTACGGTTCGGACGAAGAAATCTACTTATGCATCAACGGTCAGGTAGCAAAATTCATTCATTGATGATCGTCTTCTGACCCGAAATTCTCCTCTTAAAGCCCGTCTTCAACTCATGCGACAATTCTCCTAACACAGGGGACTTGGGTTGTCGATGTGATAGCATGTGACAGATAACCACGTGCTGTTCTCAAGCCCGAAGGGCGCAAAACATAAAAGATTGAAGGTCATAAGTTGCGAGCCTGGATTCCCGGAACACTTCGCTTCAACGCCGTTGGATTGATCTCTTCGATATAGTCTCTGATTCCGGCAACAATCCCTTCGACCAGCGTTTCCTGGTAGACGGCGGTATTGAGACGGCGACACTCGGAGGGGTTGGAAATAAACGCAATTTCAATCAGAACACAGGGCATTTCCGCACCCAGTAAAACATAAAAGGGGGCCTGCTTGACCCCGTTGTCCCGGATGTACTTGAACCGTTTTCGCAGATGTCGGGTCACCCCTCTTTGCACGTCCGCAGCCAGCCGGCTGGACTCACTGATCTTGGCATTTTTCATCAGATCATTGAGGATCGTCTCCAGGTCGCTGATGTTTTTCGCCGATGTGGCATTTTCTCTGGCGGCCACCATGATCGCATCGTTGTCTGTGGCCAGGTTCAGGAAATAGGTCTCAACACCCCGGCAGCGGTGATTTTTGCTCGCATTGGCGTGAATGGACAAAAAGAGATCGGCATTTTTGGTGTTGGCAAGTGCGGTACGTTCCTCCAGAGACAAAAACCTGTCTCTGTTTCGAGTCAGAATGGCCTCGATGCCCAGTTCCTCACGAATCTTGCGGGCCAACCTCCTCGAGACCTCCAGGGTCACATTTTTTTCCAAAATGCTCTTGTAGTATCCCAGCGCCCCGGGGTCTTTTCCCCCGTGCCCCGGATCGATCACCACCCGTTTTACGCCCAGGGCGAGCTGCTTGGCCAGCGCCCCTTTGGGAATGTCCTGACCGGGTTTGGGCACCACAGGCTTTTTGACAGTCTTTCTTTTCGTTCTTTTACGAACCCCGTTAACGTCAAGCACCACTCGAAAGGGATTCTTTAACGAGAATATCTTGAATTTTTCAATGGACTTGATATCCAAAACCACCCGGACCGTGGCCGGGGCGTGTTGTGCGGCCCGGGCATTGCTCAACAGATCATCGCCGATCGGGACCACGGGTCTGACCCGGGCATCCAGGCAAGCACGATCGAGATCAATGTAAAGGCGTTGGGGTTTGCCGATGGTGGGATCTTTTTTTAACAAACGGTACGTAAACGGGACTTCCTGATCCACGTCCACCACAACGCGCGTATAGTCCGGGTTGGACCACACCCGCAGATCCGTGACCCGCGCCAGGGCCTTTCCAGACTGGGGCCTTTTTTTTTGATGCTCGGCCCGGACCTGGGTCAATCCTTTGGGCTTGGTGACCCCTTTTTTGACCGGTGGTGTGCTAGCGGTGGCCTTTCGGGTGGTCGAGCGCCTTGGAGCCAACCGCGCCAAGCCACTTCGAGCGCGGGAAACATTCCGGCTTTTTGGAAAACGTTTAATCAGTCTCTTGTAATAATCCAGCGCCTCTTGCTTGTCTTTCTTGCTGAACGAATGCCGGTACAGTTTCTCGTACAACCTTGCCATCATAAAAATGGCGTCGTCCGCCCATGGCCCCTGGGGCTGGGCCGCGTAGACGGCCTTGAACTTGTCGATACAGGCAAGCCAGTATTGCCGGTACTTCTGCTTTCTGGGACTGTTCAACAACCTTTCAACACTGGATTGCGCCCGCCGGTATTGGTATTCGAGACGGTCCGAGCCCGTGGCCGTCGTACACCAGGCCCAAACTGCCGTCACCAGCAGCAGGATCAGGAAAAAGGAACGTCTTTTTTGTAACGTCCACATCACAACATCTCTTTGAGCGCGTGCAACTGGTTCAGAGCCTCTAAAGGGGTCATGGTATCGATCTCCAGCTTTTTCAACGCACGAATCACGGCGTGGTCGGGCGATTGAAAAAGAGGAAGCTGAACGCCGGTCTTCGGCAGGGGCTTCTCATTGCTGCGCCCCACCCTCGGAATGCCTACGCCGTCAAATTCCCCAGCTTCAATGTTTTTCAATATCTCCTTGGCCCGTCGGACAACACTGTCCGGAATACCGGCCAGCTGCGCCACCTGGATACCGTAACTCCTGTTCGTACTGCCTTCGACCAACCGCCTCAAAAAAATGATCTCGTCGTTCCATTCCTTCACGGCCACGTTGTAGTTTTTGACACGGGCCTTGGTCAGCGCCAGATCCGTCAACTCGTGATAATGGGTCGCAAAAAGTGTCTTGACGCCGCGATTATTCCAGTCGTGCAAATATTCTGCCACGGCCCAAGCAATACTCAGCCCGTCAAAGGTGCTGGTCCCTCGGCCGATCTCATCCAAAACCACCAGGCTTCTCGGCGTCACGTTGTGCAAAATATTGGCACTTTCTTGCATCTCAACCATAAAGGTACTCTGGCCCTGTGCCAGGTTGTCCGATGCGCCCACCCGTGTAAAAATTCGATCAACGATTCCGACCGTGGCCTTTTCCGCCGGCACAAACGATCCCATTTGCGCCATCAGCACAATCAGGGCCGCCTGGCGCAGAATCGTGGATTTTCCGGCCATGTTCGGCCCGGTGATAATCAATACCTGCTGCGAGAAATCGTCCATTTCAATGGTGTTGGGAACAAAACGTTCCGAAGGAATCAGCTTCTCCACAACCGGATGACGGCTCTCTTTGAGAACCAGGTTGGCCTCGTCATGGATATCGGGTTTGACGTAACCGTTTTTGTCCGCAAGTTCGGCCAATGCCACCAACACGTCTACCTTGGACACAAGGTCTGCCATGGCGGAAATCCGCCGGTGCGCATGCGCGACATGTTGCCGTACCGAACAAAAGAGTTCATATTCCAGCTGTGCCCTCTTTTCCTCGGCTCCCAACACCTTGGATTCGTAGGTCTTCAGATCCTCCAAGATATAGCGTTCTGCGTTGACCAATGTCTGTTTTCGCACATAGTGTGGGGGAACCGCGCGCACGTGGGTCTTGGAAACCTCAATGTAATACCCAAAGACCTTGTTGAATCCGACCTTCAGGGAATTGATCCCTGTCGCCTTGCGCTCGCGCTCCTCCAGGCGGGCTATCCAATTCTTGCCTTCCCGGCTTATGTGGACCAGCTCATCCAGGGCTTGATCAAATCCCTGTCTGATGATCCCCCCTTCACGCAGTGTCAACGGCGGATCGTCCACGATGGCATTTTTGATCATCTCGGCAACGTCGGAAAGATTGTCCCACCCACGTTTGATGTCGCGAAAATAGGGGCTCGAATAGGACTCGATCAGATCGCGAAGTCCCGGCAGTTGCTCAATGGAATGCCTGAGGGAAACCAGGTCCCTGGCATTGCAACGGTCCAGGGCGATCTTGGCATTCAAGCGCTCCAGGTCGTGGACATTTTGAAGTCGCTTCCGGAATGTGCGCCGGACCGGAAGATTGTCCCTGGCCTCTTCGACACTGTCGAGCCTGCGCCTGATCTTTTCGCCGTCAAGCAGCGGGTATTGCAACCAGGCACGCAGCTTCCTGCCGCCCATCGGTGTAACCGTATGATCCATGACCCCCACAAGGGAACCGCGCTTGGAGCCGGTGCGCATTGTCTCGAAGATCTCCAGGTTTCTCGTACTGGTTTCATCAACCACCATAAAGTCTGAAAGGCAATAGCAGGTGATGCCCGTAACGTGAACCAGCTCCCCCTTGTGGGTGTCATCCACATAGTGCAGAATTGCTCCTGCAGCCCGAAGGCCCGCATCCCATTGATCGCATCCGAATCCCTGCAAAGAAAGTGTCTTAAACTGCCTTAAGAGTCTTTGTCTGGACGATTCCAGGTCATAGTACTCATCCGAAACGGGATTGACTGAAGAGATCTCCAGGTGGCCGGTCAGCTCCCGGACCTCGGGATCACCTTTGAGGCTTTCCGCGATCAGGACCTCGCGGGGCTTAAGGCGTCCACACTCATCGAGTACCTTGTTGAAGTCGTCGGATTCCGTCGCCTTGAAAACGCCGGTTGAAATATCTAAAACGGCGATCCCCCAAAGCGTGTTTGAACGGTAAACCGCCATCAGGAAGTTGTTTGACTTGGCATCCAGGATGTCCGTATCCACCACCAAGCCCGGGGTAATCACGCGGACCACTTCTCGTTTGACAATACCTCGCGCTTGGGCCGGGTCTTCCACCTGCTCGCATATCGCCACCTTGAGTCCCTGTTCGATCAATTGCGCCACGTACCCATGGGCCGCATGATGGGGCACACCGCACATGGGGATTGGATCTTCGTCGTTCTTGTTTCTCGATGTCAGGGCGATTTCAAGAATCCGCGATGCGGTCACTGCATCCTCAAAAAACATTTCGTAAAAATCGCCCATCCGGTAAAACAGGATAGCGTCCGGGTAGTTTTGCTTGATGGACAGGTACTGTTGGACCATGGGGGTGGCTTTAGCCATGACACCATAATCCCTTTGCCGAAATCGGCCGGCAATCAGCTGCCGCCATTGTTCTCGTTGGAAAGCCCCTGCAGGTCTGTATCAGGCCGGTTTTTGAGGGCGGCGATTTCGTTTTGGTTTTTTTGAATGAGTTCTTTCTGACTCGCGATGGTCCGTTTTGCCTTGAACCGCTCACCCAGTCCATGGAAATAGGCAACCAGGAGTCCAATCAGGAAAAAGCCGAGGAAATACAGGGAAAGATGAATCGGCTGTGTCTGATAGTGCCACACTATAAGGTCAAGCTCCAACGCCTTTTTATCCATGAAGACGCTCTGATTCTGAATCACCACCAATGCCAGGAAGATGCAAACAAGAAAAAAAACCACCAGCTTAACAACCTTCATTGCTCATTCTCCTCATTGTCTCCGATCGGACCGTGTTCCAGGGCTGAGAAATAAGGTCTCAACCTGTTGTGGGTCTCCTCCAGCCCCTCCGAAATGACCCTGACCTCTCCGAGGACCGTCATCAGATTCGTATCCCCTTGCCACCTGGGCACCACATGGACGTGGAGATGCTCAGCCACCCCGGCACCGGCGACCTCGCCGAGATTGACGCCCACATTGAAACCATCCGGATGCATCACAGCGGTCAGGATCCGAACTGCATCGCGGACGGTCTTCATCAAATCGCCCATCTCTTCGCCTGTCAGTGCCTCCAGGGACGCGACATGTCTGGTCGGAGCCACCAGCAGGTGACCATTGGTGTAAGGATACCGGTTCAACATGACCAGCGTCAGATGGCCCGTACACAACGTATACTTGCCCTTTCCGGCAAGCCCCTCACAGAAAACACAGGCCTTCTTCTTTTCTCCCAATACATACTCCCTGCGCCAGGGCGCCCACAGTGTCTTCATCTCTGGCTTTAGTTGCTTGCCTCCGATGTTTGTCCGATTCGAGGGCAAATTTTTCGGCACTATACCAGAGTCGTCCGAAAAAACAAGCCATGGGTCTTCCCCCGGATCCGCCGGTTGCTGAGTTTGCCGGAGATGCGAGGCGGTGGGCGTGCCGACGTACTGTTGTACTTCAAGCGCCCACCAACAAAGCAGATCCAAATGGATCTGCCCACGCTGAAGCCAAGTGATGGGTTTCAACCACCAGTTTTTGTTCAACACGCTGCAATCATGCCATAAGAGTCCGATCTTCGTTTTTTTGGCGGTGGATTTGGGCTTCCCGGATCCACCGGTTGCCGAGTTTGCCAGAGCAGTTGTCATTGGACATTGAGCATCCGGCATCCGCCGTGTCGCTCGCCGGGTCCAAGCAATGCGGATCAAAGTTTGACCAGCTCGACTTGCCCCGCCACGGCAAGCTCATCGCCCATAACAATCACCACCCCCGAGACGCCTGCGATCTGCTTTGCCCGTTCGATGGCCCCAGCCATGTCCTCTCTTTCGTGTAAAAGATTGCCGATCGCGGTTGCAGCCGCATCTGCGAGCGGGGTGGAATCCGATACAACCACCACGGCATCCGCCTTGCCAAAGCTAAGAGAATGTCCCACCGTTCCCGATGAGGTACATACGCCGATCGGTCCTCCCGGGGCATGGATGCGTACACCGATCTTGTTACTGAACCGCGAGGCCCCCGCAAAAATCGCCACAGTCAGCACGTTTTCAGACCGGATAAACACGTCCCCCCCATTTTCAACAATGACTTCATCGCTGTGCTCCAGCAGGTCCATGCCCACGTACTCGGCCAGGGCGCCCGCCACCGAGGCCATGGGGCCCACACCGGCGGTTCGGCCCGCCTTGATCATGGTTTGAACGATCGGAGGCGCAAAGCGATCGATAGCCAAGGGCATGAGGGAAGAAAGAAATTGAGGATGGTCCTGCAGGTATCTTTCGAGCGGCATTCGGTGTTTTAAAATCAGGTTACGCGTTTCATCAGCCAGCCCCTTGCATGCGCTAACCAAGAGATCCGTCTCCTTGACGGCCACCCGAAAGGTCTCAAGCCTGTCGTGACGCACCAGGCTGCGATACATGCGTTCTTGCGCCAACGGACACCTTGCCCTTGTAGCATCAAAAAAACAAATTCTGTATTTTTTCAGAGCTTTTCACACACCGTTTCCACAGCCCCGTAGCCCACCAAATCATTGACGGCCCGGGCCAATTCCTGACCGGCTTTGAGCCGGATCTGTTCAGGCAAGGCGATGATGGTTTCCGTGCGTTGTGGCAGCCTTAAATGCAAGTATGCGTTGCAGGTCCCCTTGTGGTGCTGGAGCAACCGGTAGAGCTGTTGGAGCTTGTCTTTGTCAAGCGAGGTCATATCCAGGGTCACACGGATGCTTGTCGTCCACGTCTCTTCCGCCTTTTCGATTGGGATAACAGTATCCGCGAGGATCTTTAACGATTGCTCATCCTTGGTAACACGGCCTTCCACAAACACGGCCGCATCTTTTTCCACAAAGGCCGACGCGTCCCTGTAGACTGTAGCAAATAGGGTAACCTCGACAAATCCCTGCAGGTCTTCAAGGGTCACAAAGGCCATCAGGTCTCCCTTACGGTCATGATATTGTTTACAATTTCTCACCAGTCCCCCCAACCGAACCACAGCCCCGTCAGGAAGATCAGGCAACCGGGACGTGTCCGTGTTGGCAAATTTTGCGAGCAGACGCTCATAGCTGGCCAGGGGGTGGCCGGTAACAAAAAAGCCCAGGGTCTCTTTTTCATAATTGAGCAGACGACTCTCGCTCCATTCCTCCAGCTCCGGCAGGGACGGGTAGATGGGACCGGCCCCCTTTTGAGGCATCAAGTCAAAAAGGCTCCTTTGCCCGCCCTGACGGTCCTTTTGAATGCGCTGTCCGATCTCCATGGCCTGGTCCAGCACTGCCATCATCTGGGAGCGTTTCGCCCCGGTAGAGTCAAAGGCGCCGCATTTAATCAGACTCTCAACCACACGGCGATTGACCCGTCGTTGATCAACCCTTTCACAAAAATCGAACAGGGAGGTAAACGGTCCATCTGCGTTCCGCGCCTCCAGCATGGCCTCAATAGCCCCTTCGCCGACATTCTTGACCGCGGCCAGCCCGAAACGGATCGCACCGCCCACCACCGCAAAGCCCATTTCGCTGTGGTTGATATCGGGCGGAAGCACCTCGATACCCTGATTGCGGCACTCAGCGATGTATTTAACCACATCTTCCGTGGATCCCATCTCACTTGACAAGATGGCGGCCATGAGTTCGACGGGATAATGGGCCTTCAAGTAAGCGGTCTGAAAAGCGATCATGGCATAGGCGGCACTGTGTGCCTTGTTGAAGCCATATCGCCCAAATTTCTCCATCAAATCGAAGAGTTCTTCCGCTTTCTTTCGGTCGATCCCCTTGCGCTCCGATCTTGTCAGAAAACGCTCCCGTTCCTGGGCCATCATATGGCTGATCTTCTTACCCATGGCCTTCCTGAGATTGTCCGCCTCGGCCATGGAGTAGTCCGCCAGCGCAGCGGCGATATTCATAACCTGTTCCTGATACAAGATGACGCCGTAGGTATCTTTGAGAATGTGTTCAAGCTCTGGAAGGATGTACGTGACCGCCTCCTGGCCGTTTTTTCGCGCCACATAGGTATCATGCATCCCGCTGTCCAACGGACCGGGACGGTAAAGCGCCACCAAGGCCACAATATCTTCAAAGCAGGCGGGTTTCATGCGTTTGAGCAGATCTTTCATCCCCGAGCTCTCCAGTTGAAAGACCCCAGTGGTCTGCGCTGAGGCCAGCAACTCGAACGTCTTTTTGTCCGTCAGGTCCAGATTGCTCAGGTCCGGGGGCTCTTTGCCTCCCTGACGAATGATCTGGCAGGCATCGCGTGACGACCTCGCCCTTTTTCCCTTTTGTCAGAGGCAAATGCTCCACCATCGGCCGATCAGAGATGACCGCCCCCGCCGCATGGGTCGAGGCGTGGCGTGGAAGCCCCTCCAGGGCCTTGGCTACCGTGAGGAGCTCTTTGATCCGGGGATCCTCTTGTGCCATCGCCTTGAGCTTGGGCTCTTTTGCCAGCGCGCTGTCCAGGGTGATATTGGCGACGTCCGGAATCAACTTGGCAATGGCATCGACCTCTCTGAGCGGGATATCAAGGGCACGTCCCACATCCCTGACCACCGCCCTGGCCTGCATCTTACCAAAGGTAATAATTTGAGCGACGTAGTCCGTCCCCCCGTAACGTTCCACCAGATACTTAAAGACCGCATCGCGACCCTGGATGCAGAAATCGACATCAATGTCGGGCATGCTCTTTCGGGCGGGATTTAAGAAACGCTCAAAAATCAGGCCGTAGGCAATGGGATCCAGGTCCGTAATCTTCAGGGCATAAGCCACAAGACTCCCCGCGGCGGATCCCCGGCCCGGCCCAACGGGGATGTGGTGCTCTTTTGCGAACCGCACAAAATCGGCAACCACCAGGAAGTACCCGGGAAATCCCATCTTCTTGATGACATCAAGTTCGCGGTTCAGGCGTTGCTCGTACTTTTTTACATCCGCATCGGTAAAATCCGGACGCTTCGCGCGAATTGCCCGGAGCCTCTCCTGCCAGCCCTTTCGAACCTGCTGCTCAAAATGTGCCTCCACGGCAACCGCATCGTCTTGTAAAACGCCGTCCTGACCCTGAGCGGAGGCCGATTCGGGTA
>JAFDGP010000086.1 GCA_019309245.1 Deltaproteobacteria bacterium
AAAAATGCGACTTTGCCGTTCGATACTCCCTGGAAGATACGAACGTATCTTGGGGGGATCCGAAGGATGAAAAGGCTGTTTTATTTCGATCTGGGGGGGCGCGGAAGTTTGAAAGTCAGAGGGAGAGACAAGCTGGAAATCCTGAAGGCCCTGGGGACGGCCATTGACCGCATGAACGGCAGGCCCTTGGGCCGATTTGAACAACGTCCGGTGAATATGTAGCCATGAAAATCCACGAATACCAGGCAAAAAAGATTTTTTCGGATTACGCCATTCCGGTCCCTGCGGGTGCCGTGGCGCACAGCCCTGAAGAGGCGGAAAAGATTGCCCGGGAGCTGCCCGGGCCTCCATGGGTGGTCAAGGCCCAGATCCATGCCGGCGGCCGGGGCAAGGGCGGCGGGGTGCGTGTAACAGACACGGTGGAGGGCGTGGCTGAAACCGCCAAAGCCATGCTTGGCATGACCCTGGTTACTCCTCAGACAGGGCCTCAGGGCAAAGCGGTCCGGAAGGTCCTGGTGGAAGAAGGCCTTTCCATCAGAAAGGAGTATTACATCGGGGTGACCGTGGACCGGGGTGGGCAGTGTCCGGTGATGATTGCCAGTGCCGAAGGCGGCATGGAAATCGAGACCCTGGCCGCAACCCAGCCGGAGAAGATTATCCGGGAAGCAATTGATGTGGGAGTGGGGTTTTGCGGGTTCCAGGCCCGAAATCTGGCCTTCCGGCTGGGACTCGACCCTACCATGATTCGGGCCGCCACTGCCCTTTTCAGCCGACTCTACAATGTCTTCGAGTCCCTGGACTGTTCCATGGTGGAGGTTAACCCCCTGGTCACAACCCAAGACGGCAGGATTTTGGCCCTGGATGCCAAGATTGATCTCGACGACAATGCACTGTACCGACACAAGGACCTTGTCGCGCTCGACGACCCGGACGAAAAGGATGCGTTGGAACGGAGGGCCGGAAAGTACCGCCTCAATTATATCCGCCTGGACGGCGATGTGGGAATCATGGTCAACGGCGCGGGCCTTGCCATGGCGACCATGGATCTGATTCAGCAGGCGGGAGCACGACCGGCAAATTTTCTGGATGTGGGCGGCGGTGCCACCACGGAGATGGTCACCAAGGGCTTTGAGATCATCCTGGCCGACCCGAACGTGCGGGGCATCCTGATCAACATATTCGGCGGGATCCTGCGTTGTGACGTCCTGGCAAACGGCGTGGTGGAGGCTGCCCGGCATGTGGACATCGGCGTTCCGGTTGTGGTGCGACTGGACGGTACAAATGTGGAAGAAGGACGGCGGATCCTGGCCACATCGGGTCTTGAATTTTTGGTCGCGGACAGCATGGCGGACGCGGCGGAGAAGGTGCGAGGGCTGAAGGCTGATTGAGTGAATGGTAAACAGTGAATAGTGAATGGTGAACAGTGAATAGTGAATGGTGAACAGTGAATAGTGAATGGTGAACAGTGAGCGTGAACGTGAGCGTGAATGGTGAGTTGTAAGGTATAAGGCGAGGGGAGATCTATCATCTGTCATTTATCATTGAGCATTTATCCATTGATCATTGGTCATTGGTTAGCAGTCGTTGGTCAGCTTGTAGGGTGGGCTGGGGCCACCAAAATGGCGTCCTTCCTTTTGTCTTCCCCCTTTGAAAAAGGGGGAGTGAGGGGGATTTGTAGGTGACGATTCATGAGTATTCTGATCGATAAAAACAGCCGCCTCTTGGTCCAGGGCATTACCGGCAAGGAGGGCAGTTTTCATACCCGGCAGTGTGTGGCCTATGGGACCAATGTGGTGGCCGGGGTGACGCCGGGCAAGGGCGGCCAGAACCTGGACGGGATTCCGGTCTTTGATACTGTCCGCAAGGCCGTGGATCAAACCGGGGCCGATACGAGCCTGATCTTCGTACCGTCAGCGTTTGCCGCAGATGCGATTCTGGAGGCGGCGGCTTCGGGAATCGCCGTGGTGGTCTGTATCACGGAAGGCATTCCCGTTAATGATATGTTACGGGTTGTGCCGTATCTGAAAAAGCACGGCTGTCGGCTTATTGGTCCGAACTGTCCGGGGGTGATCTCGCCCGGGCAGTGCAAGGCCGGGATCATGCCGGGTCCGATCCACAGGCCGGGCCCGATCGGGGTGGTGTCCCGGAGCGGTACGCTGACCTATGAGGTGGTTCACCAGCTCACAGAAAGCGGGTTGGGGCAAAGCACCTGCGTGGGAATCGGAGGGGATCCGATCATCGGTTCATCTTTTGTGGACATTCTTGAGCTTTTCGCTGAAGATTCCGACACAAGCGGCGTGGTCCTGATCGGAGAGATCGGCGGCAGTGATGAAGAAAAGGCCTCGGCATATATCCAGGAGCATTTCCCAAAACCGGTGCTGGGCTTTGTCGCCGGGCTGACCGCGCCGCCCGGAAAACGCATGGGCCATGCCGGGGCAATCATTTCCGGAGGCAGCGGCACGGCAAAAGACAAGATCGCCGCCATGCGCGCGGGTGGGGTTCATGTGGTAGAACGCCTCGGGGACCTGGGAAAGGAAGCCAAAGCGTTGTTTGAAAGCTAGTCGTGAATGGTGAATGGTGAACGGTGAATGGTGGACAGTAAACAGTATAGGGCAGGTCGAACCTGTATGGTGTTGTCAAGGCGTTCGCTGAAGGCCCAACGTGGGATGAAGTTTCCAGCTGTTGAGGCAACAGGGAGGTGTTACGCATTCGCCTTGTGCCACTGGCCTAACACCTAAAAATGGCGCCGCAGGCATTCCGGTTTTGCTGTTCGCTATACCGAAGAAAGGGGGAGACAACGACATGAGTGCAGTGACCAAAACAGTTGAGGGAAACGAAGCAGCAGCCCACGTGGCCTATGCTATGAGCGAGGTGGCCGCGATTTATCCCATTACGCCATCGAGCAGTATGGCAGAGTACTGCGATCAATGGGCGGCCCATGGCAGGAAGAATATCTTCGGCCAGGTCTTGAACGTGATGGAGATGCAGTCCGAGGCGGGCGCGGCAGGTGCGGTGCACGGGGCGCTTTCGGCAGGGGCGCTGTCCACAACCTTTACGGCGTCTCAGGGCCTGTTGCTCATGGTTCCCAACATGTACAAGATTGCCGGGGAAATCATGCCCTGTGTGTTTCACGTTTCCGCCAGGGCGATTGCCGGCCATGCGCTGTCCATCTTTGGCGATCACTCCGACATCAATGCCGTGCGACAGACGGGCTTTTCTCTGCTGGCATCGGCATCGGTTCAGGAAGTCATGGACCTGGCCCTGGTGGCCCATTTGGCCAGCATTCGAGCCAGTCTTCCCTTTGTCCATTTTTTCGACGGGTTCAGGACCTCGATGGAAATTCAGAAAATCGAGTTCATTGACTATAAGGATATGGCCCCTGGGAGGCCATCGACGAGTTCCGTTCCCGGTGTATGAATCCGGAATATCCCCAGCTTCGCGGAACCGCGCAGAACCCGGACATCTACTTTCAGAACCGGGAGGGGTGCAACCCGTTTTATGAGGCGATTCCAAACATCGTGGTGGAAGAAATGGAAAAGGTGGGGGATCTGGTGGGGCGTTCCTATCACCTGTTCGACTATGTAGGCGATCCCGAAGCCGACCGGGTGGTCGTGTCCATGGCGTCGAGTTGCGACGTGATCGAAGAGACCGTCAATTACCTGAACACCCTGGGCGAACGGGTCGGTCTGATCAAGGTCCGTTTGTACCATCCCTTTTCCAGAGAGCATTTTCTCCAGGTCATACCGGCTACCGCGGAAAGAATCGCTGTGCTTGACAGGACCAAGTCTTCCGGGGCCCTGGGCGAGCCGATGTATCAGGATGTGTGTACGGTATTTCAGGAAAGAGCGCAGACCCCGGTGATCGTGGGCGGCCGGTACGGATTGGGCAGCAAGGACTTTACCCCGACCATGGTGAAGGCCGTATTCGACAACCTTCGGGCCTCATCCCCGAAAAACCATTTTACCGTGGGCATCAAGGACGATGTGTCCTTTACGTCCCTGGACCTGGGTGAAGAGATCCATCCCACCACCGAGGGCACGGTGCGATGCAAGTTCTGGGGGCTCGGCGCGGACGGGACCGTGGGAGCCAATAAAAACGCCATCAAGATTATCGGCGAGAACACGGACATGTTCGCCCAGGCCTATTTTTCTTATGACGCCAAAAAGTCCGGAGGGATCACCATTTCTCACCTGCGGTTTTCGCCACACAGGATCCAGTCTCCCTACTTGTTAAGCCAGTCCGATTTTATCGCCTGTCACAACCCGGCGTTTGTGAATCAATACAACATCCTGGAAGGCATCCGGGATGGCGGGAACTTCCTGCTGAATTCGCCCTGGACCGCCAAGGATATGGAAAAATATTTGCCGGACCATATGAAACGGACCATCGCCCAGAAACACTTGAACTTCTACAATATTGATGCCGGAAAGATCGCGGCCCAGGTGGGCCTGGGTGGCCGGATCAACATGGTCATGCAGGCGGCCTTTTTCAAGATTGCCAATGTGATTCCACCCCAACAGGCGGTAAAGTACATCAAGGACGCGATTAAGAAGACCTACGGGAAGAAGGGTGAAAAGATCGTAAAGATGAACATGAACGCGGTGGACAAGGCCCTTGGGGCGCTGAAAAAGGTCCGGGTGCCGAAATCCTGGGAGACCGCAGGCCATGAAGCCTATCTGGAAAAAGACGAGCCCGAATTCGTCAGCAAGGTCATGAGGCCCATGTTGGCCCAGCAGGGCGACAAGCTGCCGGTGAGTGCCTTCAGCCCGGATGGCATTTTCCCGACCGGGACCACCAAGTACGAAAAACGGGGCATCGCCATCAATGTGCCTGAATGGATCCCGGCCAACTGCATCCAGTGCAATCAGTGTGCTTTTGTGTGTCCTCATGCGGTGATTCGGCCGGTCCTGGTGGAACAGGGGTCCTTGAAAAACGCCCCGAAGACCTTTGTGACCGTACCGGCCAAGGGCAAGGAATTGAAGGGCCTGCGGTTCAGGATCCAGATCAGTCCGCTTGATTGTACGGGGTGCGGAAACTGTGCCGACATCTGCCCGGCCAAGAAAAAGGCACTCGTGATGAAGCCTCTGGCCAGCCAGAAAGCCGCGCAGGTGCCCAATCATCAATTCTCGACCACCCTGCCCGTAATGGACCATGTCATGGCGCCCACAACGGTTAAGGGGAGCCAGTTCCGACAACCGCTTTTTGAGTTTTCCGGGGCGTGTGCGGGTTGTGGCGAGACCCCATATGTCAAAGTGGTGACCCAGCTTTTCGGCGACCGGATGCTGATTGCCAATGCCACCGGGTGTTCGTCGATCTACGGGGGATCGGCGCCGGTTTGTCCGTACACGGTCAATGAGGAAGGCCATGGGCCGGCATGGGCGAACTCGCTTTTTGAAGACAATGCCGAGTACGGATTCGGCATGGAGCTGGCCGTCAGCCAGCGGCGCGACAAGCTGGTTGATCTGGTTCGCGAGGTGCTCGATCGTGACGTCTCCAAGGCCCTTAAACAAGCGTGCCAGGAGTGGCTGGACAACATGAACGACGGGGCCAAGTCCAAAGAATTCGGCCGCAAGCTGGAGGAGCAGATCGAGCTGGAAATGGTCAATGAAAACGGGGCGGTCAACGCCCTGCTTTGCGAGATCCTGGATCGCAGCGATTACCTGACGAAAAAGTCCATCTGGATCGTTGGAGGCGACGGCTGGGCCTATGACATAGGCTATGGCGGCCTGGACCATGTGATTGCTCAGGGGCGCGATGTCAATATCCTGGTGCTGGACACAGAGGTCTACTCGAACACGGGCGGACAATCTTCCAAGGCGACCCCTACCGGAGCGGTGGCCAAGTTTGCGGCCAGCGGAAAACCGGTGCGCAAGAAAGACCTGGGCCGGATGGCCATGATTTATGGGTATGTGTATGTGGCCTCCGTGGCCATGGGGGCGAACAAGAATCAGTTCATGAAGGCCCTGGTGGAAGCGGAGAGCTATCCGGGGCCGTCGCTGATTATTGCCTATGCGCCTTGCATCAACCACGGCATCAACATGGGCCGGAGCCAGCATGAAGAAAAGCGCGCGGTAGAGGCGGGTTACTGGACCTTGTACCGGTTTGATCCGAGACGAAAAGAAGCCGGCGAAAATCCCCTGATCCTGGATTCCAAGGAACCCACCGGAGACTTCAAGGAGTTCTTGATGGGCGAGGTGCGCTACTCTGCCCTTACGCGAACCTTTCCGGAAAACGCCAAGGCTCTGTTTGAGCAGGCGGAAAAGGATATGCGGGAACGCTTCGAGGTCTACAAGCAGTTGGCGGAGAAGTAGACTGGTGTAGTGGAATGGTGAATAGTGAACAGTGAATAGTGAACAGTGAATAGTGAACAGTGAATGGTGAACAGTGAATAGTGAACAGTGAATGGTGAACGGTTGTAAGGTATAAGGCGAGGGGAGATCTATCATCTATCATTTATCATTGAGCATTTATCATTGAACATTGCACATTGGTTAGCAGTCGTTGGTCAACTCGTAGGGTGGGCTGGGTCCAACAAAAACTAATCACGTGCTGTTCTCAAACCCGAAGGGCGCAAAGCACGAAAACAGGAAAACACGAAAAGGAAGAAATGAATAGCTCGCTGGCGGCTGTAACTGCTTAAGGCTGTCGCCCTTGGCTGCTGAAGGCTCAAGGATCGCTTCGCTTGAGGCGGAGAGCTTAAGGCGAGGGGAGCTCTGCCATTGATCATTGGTGATCAGTCGCTGGTCAGCTCGTAGGGTGGGCTGGGGCCACAAAAAACTAATCACGAAAGCACGAAAGGACGAAAACGCGAAAGGACGAAAATACGAAAGCCTCAATGTTTTTCATTTCGTGCTTTCAATTTTTCGTGGTTTCGTGATGAAAAAAGCTTTAACTGGCTGGGCTGGGTCCAACAAAATGGGCGTCCTTCCTTTTGTCTTCCCCCTTTTTCAAAGGGGGAGCGAGGGGGATTTTTTTGGGGTGAACCGTGAATGGTGAATAGTGAACAGGGCGCCTGCGGCCCAGGATCTTAAGACTTAATACACGGTTGTTTGGCGAATAACCCCATGCCCAATGCTCAATACCCAATAATCAATGCCCGATAATCAATGCCCAATGATAAATGATCGATGATAAATGATCGATGATAAATGCCCGATGATAAATGCTCAATGCTCAATGCCCAACAGACCCTCAAGGCAGGCTATATCCACCGGGACTGCTGCCTTCCACAATAATCCATGAAACACACCATCACGTTTGAACCGGACAACATTTCCATCCGCGTGGATCCCGGAACCAACCTCCTTGAGGCCGCGCTGGAGGCCGGGGTGCACATCAATGCCACCTGCGGGGGCCAGGGGGTGTGCGGCAAGTGTCGGGTGGTGGTCAAATCCGGTCGTGTGGAGAGCCGGAAGACTGAAAAGATCAGCGATGAAAAATATGGTCAAGGATGGCGGCAGGCCTGTTTGACCACGGTCCTGTCGGACTGCCGGGTGGAGATCCCTCTGGAATCCAGGGGACTCAAACACGTGGCGGCCCAGCAGCTGCAGATGGGAAAGGCGGAGCGCAAGATTTCGGCGCTCGGCCCCATGCCGCTGGCGGAGGGCTGGCCGGCCGAGCCGCTGGCGCTCAAATGCGTGGTAACGCTTCAGGAGCCCAGCTTGCAGGACAATGCCAGCGACTGGTCCCGGCTGACAGCGGGGCTGCGTCAACACCACGGGATTGAGAACGTGTCCGTGGAGATGCGCTGTCTTAAAAAGGTGCCCAAGACCTTGCGGGCGAACGGATGGACGGTGACCGCCACGGTGATGGCCGGCCCGGCGCGGGACACGGTGCTGTGGAGGCCTGGCCCAAATGCGCCTTTTCACCTGGTTCGCCTGGAGGGCGGAGACACCTCGGCGAAAAACCTGGCCTTGGCCCTGGACGTGGGAACGACCACGGTATGTGGTCAGCTCATCGATCTGGATTCTCAAACCGTTATGGGCGAGTGCGCCGAGTACAACAGGCAGATGGCGCATGGCGATGATGTGATCACCCGTATTGTGTTCGCCCTGAAAGGAGACGGTGGGAAAAGGCTCCAGCGCCTGGTGGTGGATTCCATCAATGGAGTGGTGGACCGGCTTTTGGAGCAAACGAAGGTTGAAAGAGGGGATATCTCCTGCATCGTGGCTTCCGGCAACACCACCATGACCCATCTGCTTCTCGGCCTGGAGGTCCGTTACATCCGGGAAACGCCCTATGTGCCGGTCGCGACTTTCGTGCCGGTGGTGCGCGCGGCCGAGCTGGGGATTGACGTGGCGGACTGTGTTCAGATGTATTGCTTTCCGTCTGTGGCCAGTTATGTAGGCGGCGACATTGTATCCGGGATCCTGGGGTCCGGTGTTTTTCAGAAGGAAACCCTGACCCTGTACATGGACATTGGCACAAACGGGGAAATCGTGCTGGGCAACCGGGACTGGCTGGCGTGTGCAGCCTGCTCCATGGGACCGGCCTTCGAGGGCGGAGGGATCAAGCACGGTATGCGGGCCGACAGCGGCGCGATCGAGGGGTTTCACGTGAACCCCCTGACCCTTGAGCCGATGCTCATCACGGTTGATCGGAAAAAGCCACGAGGGATATGCGGCTCCGGGCTCATCAGTGTGCTGGCCGGTTTGCTGGATGCGTGTGTGATCGATCCTCGGGGTAAATTCGTGCAGGGCCTTGGTTCCGACAGGATCCGGCACGGGCGGTTCGGGTATGAGTATGTCTTGGCCCGGGGAGAAGATTCCGCGACGGGCGAGGACATTGTCATTACGGAGGTGGATATTGAAAACCTGATTCGGGCCAAAGGGGCTCTGTTCGCCGGCTGTCTGACCTTGCTCGAGGCATTTGACTTGACGTTTCAGGATCTGGACAGGGTGATCATTGCCGGGGCCTTCGGCCGTTATATCAACATTGAAAAGGGGCAGCAGATCGGCCTTTTTCCGGACATTTCCATGGAAAAGTTTCACTTTCTTGGAAACGGATCTCTGCTCGGCGGCCGCTTGGTTTGCCTGTCCAGGGGGCTTCTGCACGACGTGGAGCGCATCGCCAAGATGATGACGCACGTGGAGTTGAGCGACAACCAGTCCTTTATGGATAAGTTCATGGCGGCGTTGTTTCTTCCCCACACGGAAAACCGCTTGTTTCCCGGGGTCTCCGAGGGGCTGAAGGCCAAAAGAGACAAAATCGTGGCGGAAAGGAAGGTGGCATGACGGCAACGATCGCCATGGCCGGCAAGGGCGGCACCGGAAAGACCACGATCGCCGGTTTGTTGATTCGTTTCCTCCTGCGCCAGGGGATCAAGCCGGTGCTGGCGGTGGATGCCGACGCCAATGCGAATTTGAACGAGGTCCTTGGTGTGGAGGTTCACAGCACGGTCGGTGAGGCCCGGGAAGCCATAAAGGGCGAGATTCCCGGCGGGATGACCCGGGACCTGTTCATGGAGATGAAGCTGGAACAGGCCCTGATTGAGGCTGAAGGCTACGACTTGATCGTGATGGGCCGACCGGAGGGCGCGGGGTGTTACTGTCACGCAAATACCTTGCTGGCTGTTTATATGGACCGGTTATGCGGAAATTACCGCGTCATCGTCATGGACAATGAGGCGGGTATGGAGCACATCAGCCGGCTGGTGCCCCGGCGTGCGGACTGCCTGCTGATCGTGTCCGATCCCACGCTGCGTGGGATTCAGGCCGCCCGACGTATTCGGGACCTGGCCGCGGAGCTGGATCTGAAGGTCTCTAGGGATTATGTGATCATTAATCGCGTGAGAAACGGACTGCCCGCTGCGGTCACGGAGGCGGTTGACGCCGCGGGCTTGAACCTGGCCGGCGTGGTCCCGGAGGACGCGATTTTGTCTGAATATGATTCCGAAGGCCGTCCGACTGTGGAGTTGCCTCAGGACGCGGATTCGGTCCGGGCACTGGAAAAGATCTTTGACAAGATCCTGATTCATGACCTTGCCCTGAAGGCGGCCGATGGGGGACGCTGAGAATGGTGAATAGTGAATAGTGAATGGTGAATAGTGAATGGTGAACCGTGAATGGTGAATAGTGAACAGAGCGCCTGCGGCCCAGGATCTTAAGACTTAATACACGGTTGTTTGGCGAATCACCCCATGCCCAATGCTCAATACCCAATAATCAGTGCTCAATGCCCAATGATAAATGATCAATGCTAAATGATAAATGATAAATGCCCAATGACCTGACCTGCCCGAAATGCTTCGAGAACTTTCCATCAAAAACTTTGCCATTATCGATGACCTCTCCCTGTCCCTTGACAAGGGCTTAACCATCTTGACCGGAGAGACCGGGGCCGGCAAATCCATTCTGATCAAGGCCGTGGACCTGATTCTCGGAGCCAGGGCGGCGGCTGATCTGATTAGAACCGGAAAAGACACGGCTGAACTGGCGGCCCTTTTCGAGGTCCCCGCGGGCAGTGCAGCCGCTGAGGCGGCTCTGGACCTCGGTTTCGACCCGGCTGACGGGCTGTTGATCCGTCGAATTATTCACAAAAGCGGTCGGCATCGTGTGTATATCAATGATCGCCCGGCCACAACCCAGGCGCTTTCCGCAATCAATGGGCATCTGGCCAGTATTGCGGGCCAGCACTCTCACCAGGCACTCCTTAAACCCGCCTATCACCTTCTGGTTCTGGACCGGTTCGGAGGTCTTGAGGGGCTTCGGGACGCGGTTTCAGCGTGCTATGAGAAGCTCTTGCCGTTGATTCGAGAGCTGGACGCGCTGAACCGACAGATGGAGAAACAGACCGAGCACATTGAACTGCTGAGTTTTCAAGCCGAAGAGATCCGCCGGGCCCGGGTGGAGTGCGGGGAAGATGATACGCTGGAACAAGAACGTGAACGGCTGCGTCATGCTGAAAGGCTTTACGCCACGGTGGGCCGGTGCGTGGAGTCCCTTTATGGGATCGAGGGGGCGGTGGCAGAGCGACTGGCCGGGATTGGAAAGGAGATCCAGGGCCTTTGCAGGATCGACGAGGCCTTGTCGCCTCTGGCACAGCGTCTCGAAGGGGCTGCTCTTGAGGTGGAAGACGTGGCCAATGAACTTCAGGCCTATTTGCAGGGCATCGTGTTTGACACGGAGCGGCTTGACGAAGTGGAACAGCGTTTGAACGTACTTGAGAAACTGAAACGGAAGTACGGCGGGTCTCTGGAGGCCGTGATTGCATATGCTCAGGAGACCGAGGGACAACTCGAGCGCGTCTCCAGGCTTCCCGAAGCCATTGAGCGGACCAGGGTGGAGATTGGGGCTTGCCGTAAAGAATTGATTTCTTTGTGCCGCAAGCTGTCACGCAAGAGACGCAAGGCTGCTGGGCGCCTTTCGGATAAGGTTGTGCAGGAGGCGGCCTCGTTGGGTATGCCAGCAATCCGTTTTGACGTGTCGTTTTCCCGAATTCCCGCCGACGAGCACACCGACCCCTACCTGATTGTGGACAAGGAGGGGGTGGATGCCACGGGGATGGACCGGGTGGCGTTTCTGATCTCGCCGAACGTGGGGGAAGATCTCCGGCCGCTCGCGCGTATCGCTTCAGGCGGAGAGCTTTCGCGCATGATTCTGGCGCTCAAGGCGATTCTGGCCACAGGGGATGCCGTGGAGACCCTGATATTCGATGAAGTGGATGCCGGCATCGGCGGTGGCATTGCGGAGATGGTGGGGCGCAAGCTCGCCGCGCTGGCGCGGTATCATCAGGTGATCTGTATTACCCATCTGCCTCAGATCGCCCGTTTCGGCAGCCGTCACTTCAAGATCGAAAAAAGTGTTCATCGCGGCAGGACCCGTACCACCATCATCCCGGTAGACGGTGAGGCGCGGATCAGAGAGCTGGCCCGCATGCTTGGAGGGGTGCGGATTACGAAACAAAGCCTCGCCCACGCCCGGGAGATGATGAGGCAAAAGGCTTAAAGTAAATTCGGTGGGGCACAGCCCAGTCAGTTGACGCTTTTTTGATCACGAAGACACGAAAACACGAAAAAACAATCGCCGCAGGCGCTCTGTTCACTATTCACCATTCACGGTTCACCCCCAAGAAAATCCCCCTCGCTCCCCCTTTTTCAAAGGGGGAAGGTCAAAGGTACTATATTTGCCCTTGTAAGCCTTCAGACCGTAGGTCAGGGTGTGAGTCCGCCGCAGGCGCTCTGTTCACTATTCACCATTCACGGTTCACCCCCAAGAAAATCCCCCTC
>JAFDGP010000087.1 GCA_019309245.1 Deltaproteobacteria bacterium
AGCCCTACGGTTTGAAACTGAACCACCCCTCCTTTCTAATATGAAAATGGCCATAGGTTGAAATAATTCTTCACCTGCCACCACCTATAGGCAAGGCCGTTGGGTTCAAAGATCAGAAATCCGCAGATAGCCAGTCCAAAAGCGGCCTCTTTAATGAACAGAAAATCCATAAGGAGTTTCGGATAGGTGTCGGCCAGGGGCATGACGCCCAACTGGAGCAGCTCCATAACCACGACCATGAAAACCGAGCCGAAGATCGCTCCATGCACGGAGCCCGCACCTCCGATCAGGATGACCCCGACGAGCCACAATGACCAGAACCAGGGAAAGTGTTCCGGGCTGATGGCTGCCAGATTGCTGATCCAGAACGCCCCGGCGATTCCGCCGATAAACCCGGCCACAAAAAAGGCCAGGAGCTTGTACTTAACGACGTTAATCCCCATGACCTCCGCGGAGATGTCATTGTCTCTGATGGCGATCCAGGCCCGTCCCACCCTGGAGCGCATCAGGTTGACCAGGGCACTCACACATAACACCACGAGTACAAGCATCATGAAATAGACCTTCAGGTCGTTATCAATAACCCATGGGCCCACCTTGATTGTTCCTGGCGGCAAAGAAAAGGCCTGTCCGCGCCCGCCGATTTGACTGACATACTGCGTGATGATGAAATCCACCGTGATGAACTGGGCGGCCATGGTCGTCAGAATCAGGTAGAAACCTTTGACCTTGGCCGAGGGAAGTCCGAAGAGCACACTCCAGGTGCCGGCAACGATTGCCGCGAGAATAATGCTCACAGGGTATGCCAGACCCCAATCGGTCAACACCTTGGGCCAGGGAAATTCCAGGATGAGCAACGTGCTGGTGTAAGCGCCTACGGCCAGAAATGCGGCATGCCCCAGGGTGATCTGTCCGCAATAACCGATCAGCAACTGAACGCCCAGGGCACCGAGGACCGTATAGCCGATTTGATTGCATACGCTGATCCAATAGCTGTCGGCAACAAGGGGAATTCCCACAAAAAGGACTGCAAGGAGCAGTCCCATCTTCCATTTGATGAACGTCGTTTGCCACCACCCGTGGTCCTGGACATAGTTTTCATGATACTGACCGCAAGGCAAAAACGTTGTGGACATATGGCTGACTCCGGTTATTTAGTCACTGGTCACTGGTCACTGGTCACTGGTCATTGGTCATTGGTCACTGGTCACTGGTCATTGGTCACTGGTCACTGGTCATTGGTCACTGGTCACTGGTCACTGGTCAATGGTCAATGGTCAATGTAAAATGCCCTGGCCGCTACACTCTTTCGATTCGCTCCCAGCCCCAAAGTCCATAAGGCCTGAAGAGCAGAAAAATGGCCATAAACGCGAAGGGCGCGATCTCTTTAACCCCGCCCGGAAAATATCGGTCCAGGTATGCCCCGCACAGGTTTTGCAGAATGCCAATAACAATGCCCCCCACGATGGCACCCGGCACCGAGTTGAGCCCGCCCAGCACGACCGCCGGCAAGACCAGCAGTCCCAGATATCCCACCGATATGTTCAGGCCGTTGATGTTGCCCAACAGGGTCCCGCCGACGCCGGCTGCCATGAAGGCGATTGCCCAGGCCGTGGCATAGACGAACCTGGCGCTTACCCCGAGAGAAAGAGCGGCCATCTCGTCGTCGGCCGTTGCCTGCATGGCAAGACCCCATCGGGTATACTGAAAGAAGCCAACGAAAACAAACAGCAGGACAATGGCGGCTATAAAGCTCCACAAATAGACCTGGCCGATGATCAGGGGCCCGATGTGGAGCGGTTTTAGGGGAAAGACCGGCGGGGTGAAGACCCTGGTGTCCGTGCCCCAGATGAGTTCCACAATGCCCTTAAAGAAAAAAGACAGTCCGACCGTCACCATGATGACCGTCAGCACTGGTTCCCCGATAAGCTTGTCCAAAAAGATTCTTTCTGTGAGGACCCCTAGAATAAAACCGATTATCAGTGAAAACAGCAGGGCCAGGAGAAACGGGATGCCCATGGTGTAAAAGCTCAAACAGACATAGGCCCCGATCAGGGTCAATTCTCCCATGGCGAGGTTCAGCACCCCGGAACATTTGTAGATCAAGACCCACCCGAGAGCGATCAAGGCGTAAATGCCGCCCACCATGACCCCCGTTGTCAGGGTCATCAGAAAAAGCTCCATGTCTGTCTCCTTTTATTGCTGGACGTTCCGGCATCCTGGGTTTTGCAACGTTAGCACCTGATACCAAGGCCTGGTCCTCGGACTCATTTATGAAAGAAACTCTGAAATGAGAGGCCTTCATTCCCAACCCGGACGAACCGAAGCCAGAAATTTATCACGAAAACACGAAAACACGAAAGCCTCAATGTCTTTTATTTCGTGCTTTCGATCTTTCGTGTTTTCGTGATTATCTTTTAAAGTTTTTTCCCAAAACACGCGTATTGTTCTTAATGCGTGAACTGCAATTTGAATCGAGTTTCTTAAGAGGGTGTTACTGCCCTGCAACATGTCTGATGTGCAGATCCGTCTTGATTTGAGACTCACGGCCGTCCTCATACGTGATCGTCGTATCGATATGGACCGTGTCCGTGTCCGCGTACAGGGCGTCCACGATGTCCTTATAGCGCTTTTCCACAAAAGCCCGACGCAGTTTTCGCGTCCGGGTAAGTTCGTCGTCATCCGGGTCAAATTCCTTGTACAGATTCACAAACTTTCGCACCCTGGCGACCTCCGGAAGGTCCTTATTGGCCTGACGGATTTGCTTTTCGATCAGGTCATAGACCTCAGACTTTTGGGACAGTTCAGGGTAACTGGTATAGGTAATTTTCTTTTCGTCCGCCCATTTGCCGACGACCGAATAGTCGATGCACAGCACGGCCGTTACGTAATCTCTTTGGTCCCCGATGACCCAGGAATCCTTGACGTACGGGCTGAATTTGAGTCGTGTCTCCAGGTACTGCGGTGAAAAGGGCCGTCCATCTCTGAGTGTCATGACGTCCTTGGACCGATCAAACACGACCAGATGCCCGTCCTCGTCGATAAAGCCCCGGTCACCCGAGTGGAGCCAGCCGTCTCGCAGGGTTTCCTTTGTTGCTTCGGGATTCTTGTAATAGCCCAGGAACACAGATGGACTTCTGGAAATGATTTCCCCTTCTTCGGTGATTTTGACCTCGGTCTCCGGCAACGGGATGCCCACGGTGTCAAACTTGATGTCACCGTCCCGATGCACCACGGAGATGCCCGCAATCTCGGTCTGACCATAGATCTGTTTGAGATTCACGCCCAATGCGTGAAAAAAACGGAAGTGATCAGGCCCCATGGCAGCGCCCCCTGAATAGGCATAGCGGATGCGGGACAGGCCGAGGTGGTCTTTGAGCTTTTTTTGAACGACCACATAGGCCAAAGCCTCCAAAAAGGCCCAATACCACGGCACAGGTTTCTTCTTGAACTTTAAGTCTGCCACATGGTAGCCGATCTTGGTTGAAATGTCATAGCACTTGCGTTTTATCCATGTGGCATCCAGGTGCTTGACCTGTACGGTGCGTGTCATCTGTTCGTACAATCGGGGGGGGGCGAACATCACGTGCGGGCCGATTTCTCGGATGTTTTCTTGCGCTGTCTCCGGTTCTTCGGGAAAGTTGATGGTAAAACCGATCTGAAGGCCGCAGGAGATCGACATCATCTGCTCGCCGATCCAGGCAAAGGGCAGGTATGAGACAAAATCGTCTGTCTCAAAGCAAGGGTCGACGGACATGAGGTTCTTGCCCATACTCAACAAGTTCCAGTGGGAAAGCAAGGCCCCTTTTGGTGCGGCGGTGGTCCCGGAGGTGTAAAACAGCAAGGCCACCTCGTCTCCATGGCCCTTTTGAATCATCTCCTCAAAAAGACCGGGTTGTTCCCGGTCCAGTTCTTTGCCCAGAGCCTGAACCTCTTTGAGGCTGATCAGGCATTCCTCGTGATAGTTCCGCATGCCCTTGGGGTCGTCCCAAATGATTTTTTCCAGCTTCGGGCATGCGTCATAGATGGAAAGGGCCTTGTCCACTTCTTCCTGGCCTTCACCGAAGACAAACCTGGTGTCCGAATGATCAATGATATACTTGACCTCTTCCATCAGGCAGTCCTGGAAAAGCCAAACCCCGATACCGCGGGCACACAGGGCCGCCATCTCCGCCCAGAGACCTTCCGGACGGTTATCTCCGATCATGGCGACCTTATCTCCTTCCCGGAGCCCGAGACGAATCAGGCCCAAAGCGAGCAACTTAACGTTTTCAAGGTACTGGCCCCATGTGATCGGCCGCCAGATGCCGAACTCTTTTTCCCGCATGGCCACGCGGTCATTCCCATACCCCTTCGCCCGCTGTAAGAACAGCTTGGGGATGGTCAGATCCTTTGTGATTTCGATGTTCACAGAATTCTTGTTACCGCCTGGTGGCATACAGATCCTCTTCTCCCAGATAGGCCTTAACCACCTCGGGGTTGCTTTGCACCTCTTCGGGTGTGCCGTCCATGATCTTGTTGCCGAAGTTGAGGACAAACACCCGATCGGAAAGGTCCATAACCACCCCCATATCGTGCTCGACCAGGATGCAGGTCACCTGCCAGCGTTTTTCCTCGTTGATATCCAGGATGAACCGGGCCATGTCTTCCACCTCTTCCAGATTCAAGCCGGCCAGGGGTTCGTCCAGGATCAGCAGCTCGGGTTCCAAGGCAAGCGCTCGACCCAGTTCCACGCGCTTTTGCAACCCATAGGGAAGCATCCCAACAGGTTTGTTCCGGATATGTTCCACTTCCAGAAGATCAATGATCTCTTCTTCTATAAACTGCCGGTGTTGGACCTCCTCACGAGCCGTCCTGCCTGCGTACAGGGCCCCGCTGACGATACCCGACTGCATATGAATGTGGCGCCCCAGTCGGATGTTGTCCAAGACGGTCATCCCACCGAAGACCTCGACCTTTTGAAACGTCCGGGCAATGCCTAACTTGGCGCGTTCATACGGCTTGAGCTTGTTGATGTTGTTGCCCTTGAAATAGATGTTGCCTTGCTGGGGCCGGTACAGCCCGTTAATACAATTCATCATTACGGTCTTGCCCGCCCCGTTCGGGCCGATAATTGAATGGATTTCACCCTTTCTTACCTTCAGATTGATTCCGATCAGGGCCCCGACCCGACCGAAATACATATGAATGTCTTCGAGTTCGAGTAACGGGTTGTTTTCCCTGTCTTGCGAGGGGGATGCAGACGACACCGAACCTCCTTATATAAATCCGACAGCCGCCGGAACAAACCGTTTAGAACACGGCGAATTTACGAAAATGTCTTGTGCAAGTGCCTGTATTTAGATGAAAATAAAGCTGTTGTCAAGGGGACAATTTGAGACCTTTGCACAACCCGACTGCCGAGCGGGTGGGCGCGCAAAATGTTTCCCCGTAAGCGAGGGCAACGGGTTTTGCAATGGTCTCAAATTCTTACCCCTTTCTTGTGTGGAACTATTCCAGGTCCAAACGCATACCCGAAATCAGCGCCGACCGCCCGGTCGGTTACAGTTTCATAAATCGCAAAGGCCTACAACGATCCGCCGTCAATGTGCCTTCGGACCCGCTCGAACGCAGGCAAGGCGTTGTTGATGGTGTCATCATCTACACAGAAGGCGATGCGAAAGTACCCGGGGGTTCCGAATCCCCTGCCGGGGACCGTTAAGACGAGCTCTTTTTGCAGGGCCTTTACAAAGGCGACGTCATCAGGGATAGGGCTCTTCGGGAAAAGGTAAAAGGCGCCTTTCGGCGTGGTAAATTCATATCCGCACCGTGCCAAGCCGTCACACAAGGCATCTCTTTTTTTTTGGTACAGGCCCGGATCGACCGCGGTGCCCTGAAGCATCCCGATGGCCCGTTGCATCAATGCGGGCGCGTTCACATAGCCTAAAATTCGATTGGCCAAGGTCATCGCCCCCAAAAGCGTCTGTTTGTTTTTCGCCCGAGGGTTTACCGCAAGAAACCCGATTCGCTCGCCTGGAATCGAAAGGTCCTTGGAATAGGATGTGGCCATAATGCTTTGCGGGTACACGGAAAAAAGGGACGGAACAACAGTTCCATCAAAAACGATCTTGCGGTACGGCTCGTCTGAAATCAGATACAGGGTGCGGTCGAACCGCTGGCCGGCCCTTTCCAAGAGGCCGCCCAGGTCCCTCAGGCTCTGCTCGGAATAGACCTGCCCCGAGGGATTGTTGGGAGAATTGATCAACACGGCCTTGGTGTTGGGTCCGATCGCTTGTTCGATGGCCTCCAGGTCCAGGGAAAAGTCGGACCTGGTTGGCACGGTCTTGAGCGTTCCACCATGATTGGCGACATAAAAACCGTATTCGACAAAATACGGCGCCGGGGTAAGCACCTCCTCGCCGGGGTCCAGAATGGCCTTGAAGATGACGTTTAAGGCCCCCGCGGCACCACAGGTCATAATGATTTCTTCTGCAGAGATGTCTACCCCCTGTTCCTGCGATACAAATCCGGCCACAGCCTCTCTGACAGCCGGATACCCGGCATTGGGCATATATCCGTGCATGCCGGATTCAGGGCCCTTTACCAGGCGCGCAAGGGCCTCATGAAAGGCGGCCGGAGGATCCAGGTTGGGGTTCCCGAGGCTGAAATCAAAGACGTTTTGCTCGCCATGTTCCGCCTTGAGCCTGGCGCCTTCTTCAAACATTTTTCTGATCCAGGAGGCCTGTTCCAGGATGGTTTGGATATTTTTTGCAATGGTCATTGGCCCCTCCTCGTCGTGTCTGCATGTCCCTGCTATTATGACCCCATAGCATAAAACCGCAAAAAATGAAAAAAATCTCTGGGCCTGCCTCCACCTCGCTTGAATTGCCGAGGATGGGTTTGGCCCCGGCCAAAAAAGCCCATGACACGGTCTTGCTTTCGTGGTAGATACCTGGGTAATTTCGAAGCTGGTTTAAGGAGATTGATTATTCCATGTTACGAGGACGCATCATTGGGACGGGGTCGACGACCCCCAAGAGGATATTGACCAACAAGGACCTCGAAGCAATCGTAGATACGACAGATGAGTGGATAACCCGCAGGACAGGAATCAAGGAACGCCGCATCTCCTCAAAGACCCGCGCCGAAGACACCTCCGAGATGGCGACAGCTGCTTCGAAGCGGGCCCTGGAAATGGCCGGGGTGGCCCCGGAAGCGCTTGATCTGATCGTTATCGGAACCGTCACCCCGGATCGGCAGTTTCCGTCCGCCGCCTGCATGGTTCAAAAAAACCTGGGTGCGCGTTGTGCGGTGGCCTTTGACGTATCGGCCGGGTGTTCGGGTTTTTTGTATGCCTTGTCGATCGCAAACAACGCGATCGCCACAAACAACTGTCGCAATGCGCTCGTGGTCGGCGCGGAGCGGCTGTCGGGCATTGCAGACTGGCAGGATCGAAGCACCTGTGTGTTGTTGGGCGACGGGGCAGGGGCCGTGGTCTTGACGCCCGGAGACGGCAATGAGGGCATCCTGTCAACCCACCTGGGATCCGACGGAAGCCTGTGGGAACTTTTGTATGCCTCTGACCGGATTGGGGGGCCCATTGAGCTTCCTGAGATTCTGGATACGGTTGAAGGCAGGCCTTTTTGCCTGAAGATGGAAGGCAACAAGCTTTTCAAAAAGGCGGTGTGCTGTTTGGCGGATGTGGCTGTGGCCGCCATGGAACACGACGGCCTGAGCTGTGATGACATCATGTTGATGGTGCCCCACCAGGCCAACCTGAGGATTATCCGGGCCACCGCAGAGCGCCTTTCCATCCCCATGGAGAAGGTTTATACCAACCTGGATAAGTACGGAAACACGTCTTCCGCCTCGATTCCCATCGCCTTGGATGAGGCGAATCGCAAGGGAATGCTCAAAGAAGGCGGGTACGTCCTGCTGGTTACCTTCGGCGCGGGGCTGACGTGGGGGGCGTCTATCGTGAAGTGGTCGCTGTGACAGCCGGTCTTGACCCACAAATCGTGTTTTGCGGATAGAATCTTCAGTTTTTGATAAAAGCCCCCAAAAACAGCATTGAACCGGAAACTGACAACCCCGGGTGGACGAAATGGGGCCGTCCGGCTTCAGTCTACCCCTTCAACTCGAACGACCTCCGGGATTTCTTTTTTCAAGAATTTTTCGATTCCATCTCTTAACGTCATCTGAGACATTGGACAGCCTTTGCACGCGCCCTGCAAACGGACCCGAACCACACCGTCGTTTACCTCAACCAGCTCTACGTCTCCGCCGTCTCTTTGAAGGACCGGTCGAATCTTGTTAATCGCTTCTTGAACCTTTTGCTGCATGGGCTTTTCCTCCCTTCCAGGTCTCAATTTTTATTGTCCGCCATTGCCATCAATGTCCGGGCGCCCCACGCGCGCAGCAGATAGTCTTGCCGCTACGGATCGTGATTTTCAGACGATAGCTATCAGCAACCGTCCGCCAAAGACCCCTTTGATATCCATTATGTGTGCGGAACGCTGTTTTTTGCTCTTGTATACTGGAACGCTCGTTTTTACAAGCTTGGCTTGACCAAGGACCCCCCAAATCCGCCGCCAAAAAAAACGAAGATCGGACTCTTATGGCATGATTGCAGCGTGTCAATCGATTTGTTGACGGGCGTTTGAAGGTCAAAAGTACGTCGGCACGCCCACCGCCTCGCATCTCCGGCAACCTCGGCAACTGGTGGATCCGGGGGAATGGTTTCCTGCTTGACAGGATTAACAGCATTTCCTATAGAGTGGCAAATATCCTGTGGTTTTGCGGTCTTAACCTTACGTGAACCCCGTATCACAGCATCACGGGTTGCGCCGCCTGGGTGCGGGGTGTGCGATGCCG
>JAFDGP010000088.1 GCA_019309245.1 Deltaproteobacteria bacterium
TCCATGAGGATTGTGAGCAGGCCGGTCTTGGGAAGAACCATCTTTCCGGTCCGGCTTCTGCCCCCTTCGATAAAGAACTCGATATTGAACCCCTGTTGAACCAGGACCCGCACGTACTCGGAAAAGACCTTGGCGTAGAGCCTGGCTCCGTGGAAGGACCGCCTGATGAAAAAGGCCCCGCTTCTTCTGATCAGGGGGCCCATGGGCCAGAAGGCCAGGTTACGGCCCGCGGCTACGTGCGGACAGGGCATGTTGTTTGAAATCAACAGGTAAGGCAGGATCAGGTAATCGAAATGACTTCTATGGCACGGCACAAAAACGATGGGCCCCTTTGTGGCGGCGCGTTTGACACGGCCCAGGCCGTCCATGTCCAGGACCACGCCATCGAACATCGTTTTCCATATCCACCCGAAAATGATGCACAACACCCGTATAAAACGCGGGCTGTAGTCTGCGGCGATTTCGTCAAGTGCTGCATCGGCCTTCTTGTGCAACTGTGCCAGGGTGTTTTTTCCATTTTTGGCATGGCTATTCAAAAAGGCCTGAAACCGGTCGTTTCTTAAAACCAGTTCCTTGAGCTCCTCGCGGGTTTTCAGGATGGGTCCCGTGATGCTTTGCCGGTGACGATTCATGGCATCCAGGAGTCTGCGGCGCAGTGCGAAGGAAAGCTGTTCCGCCGGCCGTTCACCATGGCCCGGTTCACCGAGGAAGTCATGCAGGCTCAGCGGCTCGGATATTTCCACACAGGCCTTCTGGGGGGTACGCAGGATAGTCAGCCATCGTCTCAACGGACCGGGGTTTTCGGCATTGGCGAAAAAAATGTCTGCCAGCCCCAGCGGGTTTCCCAACGGTTTCTTGCTGAAAAGCAACCACTGCGGTACCAAGATGACCGGCCGGGTGGTTTGTCGCTGCAGGTCGATGAGCAACGCCAGGGGATCGTGCCGTGCCTTGACAAAGCGATCATAGAATCCCTTTCGGTCTACGAGTGACAAGAATCCGATGCGGCCTGCCCGGAGTTGCCGCGCATAAAAGCCTGATTGAAACGGATCGGGCATCGTCCTGTGTTTGAAAAAATGATCCAGATGTGCGACGACAATGCGGGTCAGCCTGGACAGTTTCTGCCAGACGATTACGGTATAATCAAATCCGAGCTGTGGGAAGGGCAGGCCCTCAGCCTTGTAACGGATGTGGTAGAATAAGTATTCGAAACTGCTTTTGTATTTAGAGACATATACGATAATGGCATTCTCGGGCAATGTTTTGAGAATAGCCGTTTGGGTGGAAGTCAGTGACACGTTGGCGAACAGCGATCTTAGAATCGGCGCCAGAAACGAAGAATAGCCCCAGTCTTTTGGGAGAGACGAAGAGAAATAGTCGTGACGTCCTTTAAGGTAGCGATTGACCCATCGGCGAAATTTTCCAGGTGTTCGTCTTGAGTCCATAATGGTTGCTCAGCTTGATGATCACGGAGCGGTCGGCAATCAATTGCCGGTTGTCAGACGATATGTTCGTTTTCTAACTGGTTTTCATCTACAAATTTCCTCTCCCCTAAGGGAGAGGGGTAGGGTGAGGAACCCTTTAATTTTGCAGGCTTCTCGCTTGACCTTTCCCCCTTTTTCGATTGAGAAAAACCTTTATTTGGACACACGCTAGCATAATTTTAAAAGGTGTCAATTTCAAACTCGTATGATATAGAAATGTCGTATGGCAACCATTGGAGACTTGGTCCTGGTTTACAAGGAAGATGTGCCGGCTTTCTTTGCGCGCATTGAAGACATCGTGGCAGACCGGCGGCCGGATTGGTTCCGAGTAACCCTGCTCATTTTGCAGGTGCCGGTGGTGGAAACAGTCTGGATTCTGCGCGAAGCGTACATCAATGGAGAGGGGTTTACGATGAATGGGATTCCCCTGCGTTTAGAAAAGGTCAAGGGGGCCGCTCGGCCGGGGCCGCACGCCGAGGTCGATGGCGATGGTCATGCCCGTCACAAGGATGGGAGGAAGGGCAAGGTGATATCTTTGTTGGATCGAAAAAAGGACTGACGGAAATTTTTAACTTGATTTGGTTCGATGCATGTGTTAGGCAAGATACGTTTTGCTGAACCAAATAACACTTATCACGGATTAACATAAAGACTTTATGAATAAAAGGAGGACGGGGTAACATGAAAACACTAATCGGTGGTGCTGCTGCAGCGGTTCTGGGAATTATCGGCATGGCAGTGTGGTGGAAACCTTTTTTGCAGCTGCTGGCCGGGGCGATTCCGTTCGGCCTTCTCTCGGGCGGGGCCTTGGCGATCTACCTGGGGTTTGATGAGGTCAAAGATACCTGGAAGAGCAAAGATGATGATTTTTCGACCACCAACGAGGTGGAGACGTATAAAAAGGAAGTCGAGGAACTGAAAAAGGAAGTCGAGGAACTGAAATCCGAAAAAGACAAAAAGTCCAAGAAGTAGTTTGACTTCTTCGGCTTGATGGCCGTGAAGGTTGACCTGAGAAATCCCGCACAGGGTGTGCGGGATTTTTTTGTATCGACCGGATCAAGACGCCGACATTGAGCGGGATTACCCATTTCCGCTCAATGCGGAAATGGGTAAAAACTGCGGGGCCATCACCTGTATATGAAATAGTCTTTTCTGATTGAATCGAACTCGTACAAGTCGTCCTCCCAGGCGTGGGCAAGCTCAAAGGGCGACACATCCTCCTCAAGAGCCCGGCGGATGGCGGGGTCTCCGGAAATAAGGTCGAAAGGCAATTTATGGAATTCGTATTCATAGGGAGGAGGCTTCCACTGAAAGTCTTGCCGATGGTGGTCAATGACGGCCTTCATGACAACCAGGGTGGTGAGATAGGGGCGGAAGGCCCCGGGATCCAGGATGTGGATTTGAAAGCCGTGGCACAATTGTCCCTGCCACTTGTTTGACGTGGGTTCAAACCCCAGGGGCCGCAAGTGCATTCCAGCCAGTTTCCGAGAGTTGAGTCTTCGGGAAAGACCGGCCGTGTCAAAAAACGGGGCCCCGAAAATCTCGAACGGTTGTGTGGTTCCTCGGCCTTCGGACACATTTGTGCCTTCCCAGAGGACCTGGCCGGGATAGACCAGGGCCGAAACCGGATTCGGCAGGTTCGGAGACGGGGCAACCCATGGTAGGCCGGTATCCGAGAAAGTCATCTCTCGTGACCATCCTGCCATCGGAATGACGGTCAAGCGGCATCCGATGCCGAAGTGGTCGTTGAAAAGTCGTGCGATTTCACCGATGGTAAGGCCGTGGCGCATGGGGATGGGGTACATGCCCACAAAAGATGCGTATTGGGCTTTCAGGCTGTTTCCTTCAATAGTCGTGCCGCCCAAGGGGTTGGGACGATCCAGGACGACACATTCTTTGTCGTGGGACGCCAGGGCCTGCATACAAAGGGCCATTGTATAGATGAAGGTATAGACACGGGTGCCGACATCCTGAAGATCGATGATAAGGGTGTCAATATGGTCCAACATGGACGTTGTGGGTGCCCTCGTCTGTCCGTACAGGCTGAATACGGGGAGGTGCAGCTCCGGGTCCGTTATATCCTCGGAGGCAATCATGTTGTCCTGCTTTTCTGCAAAGAATCCGTGTTGCGGGCTGAATAATGCCTTGAGTCCGCCGGGCAGGCTTTGTTCGATGAGAAAGCGGGCATGTCGGAAACCTCGGTCCACGGATGCCGGATTTGCAAGAAGCCCCAGGCGTTTTCCCTGCAACCGTCGCGGAGGATCCGCAGCCAACCTTTCCAATCCCGTTTCAACGCATTTCATAAATCTTCTCTTGGTCTTTTGATTCCGGCCGATCCAGATTGGGTTAGAGGAATACGAGCATATGACGGGGTCACCTGATTTGCAACGGCAATTGTGGAAAAGGGGTTTTTCACAAAAAAAAATTATGTTACCAAGGCCCCGTCAGCGGCAATTTGGAAACCGAACGAGGTGACAGATCATGAAAGTGCCCGATTACATCGCCGGTCTCAAGGCCTACGTGCCTGGGAAGCCCATAGAAGAGCTTGAACGGGAATACGGGATCGCCAGCCCTGTGAAGTTGGCCTCCAATGAGAACGCCCTGGGTCCGTCTCCAAAGGCAGTTGAGGCCATCAGAGAGGCACTACGAGACCTGCACCGGTACCCGGATGGGTATAGCTTTCGGCTCCGAGAAAAACTGGCCGAGAAACTTTCGGTTTCTGAAGAGGAAATCGTTTTTGGAAACGGTTCCAATGAAATTATTGAATTACTGGCACGGACCTTCCTGCGGCCGGGCGATGAGGTGGTCATGCCAGCGCCGTCTTTTCTGATGTATGAGATTATGGTGCAGGCCAGCGGGGCAAGGCCGGTCAAAGTGCCCTTAAAAGGGTTGCACGTAGACCTGGAGGGCCTGGCCTCGCGCTTGACGCCTGCGACCCGGATGGTCTTTGTGAACAATCCCAACAATCCGACCGGAACCGTGATTTCGAGAACGCAGTTCGAGCAGTTTTTGAAAATGATTCCCGCCGATGTGCTTGTGGTGGTGGATGAGGCGTACGCCGAATTTGTCAGGGATCCGCACTGTGCCCGTGGCCTTGACTATCTCCATGGGGATAATGAAGTGGTGATCTTGAGAACGTTTTCAAAGGCATACGGCCTGGCCGGGTTGCGCATCGGCTATGGGGTTATGCAAAAGGCGGTGGCGGATGTAATGAACCGGGTCAGGCAACCATTCAACGTCAACAGCCTGGCTCAGATCGGGGCTTTGGCCGCTCTGAACGATACGGCCTTTTTTCAGGAAACGATTCGTCTGGTTCATCAAGAACTCGACCGGCTGTACGCGGAGATGGATAGACTGGGACTGGCCTATTTGCCAAGCCAGGCCAATTTTTTCCTGATCGATGTAGGCATAGATGCCCGGGTAGTCTTTGAAAACATGCTCCGAAAGGGGGTCATCGTTCGGGCGATGACCGCCTACGGGTATCCGACCTACATTCGTATCACGGTGGGGCTGCCAAAAGAGAATCGGCGTTTCGTCAAGGCGTTGGAGGAGATATTGAATCCGTGAACAAAAGATTTGGGCTTTCTTTCGAACGCCCAAATCTTTTGTATCATATCTTCGTTTTTTTGGCGGTGGATTTGGGACAAGGCCCCTAAGTGATCTCGGCCCCAAAATTTTCCTGGTGATCGCTGATTAAGCGGGCGAGCTGATGAAGGACAACCTGATTACCATTGACGGGCCGGCTGGTGCTGGCAAGACTACTGTGAGTCGTGAACTGGCTCGACGTTTGGGATACACGTATGTTGATACCGGAGCATTGTATCGGGGGGTCGCCTGGGCAGTGCGCACGGCCGGATGTGCCGGGGGTGACGATGAACGCATCGGGGCAGTCTGCCGTTCCGTCTCAATGTATTTTACGGATACCCCACGGGGCTTACGGTTTTTTGTCAACGGGGAGGATGTTTCAGACGCCATTCGTACTCAGGAGATTACCATGCTTGCATCGGCGCTTTCCGCCAGGGCCGTTGTCAGAGACGCCTTGTTGGGGGTGCAACGCCGCCTGGGAGCCGAAGGCAATGCGATTTTTGAAGGCAGGGATATGGGAACCGTGGTTTTCCCGGAGGCGCGTTTCAAGTTTTACCTGGATGCGGATCCCGAAATCCGCGTTCTAAGAAGATACAAGGAATTGTTGGAAAAAGGTGAGGATATCCGTCTGGAGACGGTGAGACAAAACATGCAAAAGCGGGATCAAGACGATTCCAGCAGAGCCCTTGCGCCTCTGAAACCAGCGCCTGATGCGGTTCGGATCGATTCTACCGCCATGTCACTGGATCAGGTGATTGTTGTAATCCTCGAACACATCAGCAAGCGCCGGAAATAAAAGGTTGTCTTTTACGGGCATCCTTGCTATAGAAAAGTGTTTTGATATAAAGGGGTATTATCTCCGGTCGAAAATGACTCAGGACCCATCGTGGGTTCGAGTAGCAAAGGGGGCAAACAGTTAATGGACGGCTTGGAAAAGAATTCGGATACTGAACAAAAAGACATCCCTGGACCCGGCTCGGAAAACGAGGAGGCACCGCTTGCGGATGCTACTGCATCGGAACCGGCCTCCAGCCAGGCGCTTCAGGGGGCGGACACAGAACAGTCCCAGGTGGCGGAAGCTGGTGGAGAAGAGACCCAGGATGCCGACCAGACGACCGAGAAAAAGCAAGAAGACTTCATGGAGATGTATGAAGAAAGCATCCGGCGCGTGCAGGAAGGAGAGGTGGTCCAGGGCAAGATCATTCAAATCGACAAAGAGTTTGTGTTGGTTGATATCGGTTACAAGTCCGAGGGCCAGGTGCCTATTGAAGAGTTCATGAAGCCTGACGGGACAATCGATGCGCGTGTTGGAGATACTGTTGATGTCATGGTGGACCGTTGGGAGGACGAAGACGGCGCGGTCAGGGTCTCAAAAGAAAAAGCGTCCAGAATAAAGGTTTGGGATGACATCAAAAAGGCCTATGAAGGCGATGGTGTCATCCAGGGGACCATTACCAGCCGAATCAAGGGCGGGCTGTCGGTGGACATCGGGCTGCCTGCTTTTCTTCCCGGGTCTCAGGTGGATCTACGGCCGGTTCGCAACCTGGATGACCTGGTCGGGCAGACCTTTGACTTCAAGGTGCTCAAGTATAACCGGAAACGCAGTAACGTGGTATTGTCCAGGCGGGTGATTTTGGAAAAAGAGCGGGAGGCAAAACGCGCGGAAACACTGGCAACCATTCATGTGGGTAAGGTTATTGAGGGTATTGTCAAAAACATTACGGAATATGGTGTGTTTGTAGACCTGGGGGGCATTGACGGGTTGCTGCATATCACGGACATGTCGTGGGGTCGGGTGAATTACCCCTCGGAGATGTTCTCCGTGGGCGATAAGATTACCGTCAAAGTGCTGAACCTCGACCTGGAGCGGGAGCGCGTATCCCTTGGGCTCAAACAGCTCGTGCCCGATCCCTGGACGACAGCAGAGGAAAAATACCCGATTGGGTCCCATGTCATGGGCAAGGTGGTGAGCCTGACCGATTACGGGGCCTTCGTGGAGCTGGAAAAGGGCGTAGAAGGCCTGATTCATGTTTCTGAGATGTCTTGGACCCGAAAGGTCCGCCATCCGTCCAAGGTGGTCTCGGTGGGTGAAACGGTCGAAGCGGTGGTCCTGAATATCTCGGCTGAAAACCGGCGGATTTCGCTCGGTATGAAACAGGTGGTACCGAATCCATGGGATGTGATCGCGGAAAAATACCCCGTAGGGACCACCATTGAAGGAAAAATCAAAAATATTACAGACTTCGGCCTATTTATCGGGATCGATGAGGGCATCGACGGGCTGGTGCATATCTCCGATATCTCGTGGACACGAAGAATCAAGCATCCCTCGGAACTTTACAAAAAGGGCCAGGAAGTCCAGGCTATCGTCTTAAACATTGACAAAGAAAATGAACGGTTCTCTCTGGGGATCAAGCAACTTCAGCGGGATCCGTGGGAAGCCGTGCCGGAACGTTATCAGGTGGGAAGCAAAATCACCGGTACCGTGACCAATGTTACGGATTTCGGGGTATTTGTAGAGTTGGAAGAGGGTATTGAGGGGCTGGTTCATATCTCGGAAGTCAGTGACGAAAAACTCAAGACCCTGCTGGGCAAGTTTGAGGTTGGGGACGTGGTCTCCGCCAAGGTTCTGAACATCAACCCCAAGGACCGAAGAATCGGCTTGTCGATCAAACAACTGGAAATCGATGAAGAACATAGCCTGGTGTCTGATTACCTCAGCAGTTACGATGGCCCGACATCGAGCCTCGGGGAACTCCTGAAAGAAAATCTGAAAGAACGGGCGGCTTCCGGCGAAGCCTCCGCCGGGGGGGAACCCGAAGCGGATAAGGCCCTGGAGGATGCTCCGGAATCGGTGCCCGAGCCTGAAACGCAGAGCGAACAGGCCATGACGGATACAACGTCTGCCGGAGCTCAACCAGAAGAGTCCCCCTCATTGAGCCCGCAAGAAGACCACGAGTCTGAGGCCACTCAGGAGGCGTTGGCGGAAGCGGCCGAAGGAGAAACGGAAACGCAAGAACCGCGCGAAATAGAAGCTAAAGACGATTCCGCGGAATCTGCCGCTCAAGATGCTGACGAGAGTGTGGCTTCGGCCGGTGAGAGCCCCGGTACCGAACAGCCTAAAGCGCTTTGATGGAGGAGCCCCCCTTTTTGCATGAATCAGGGGAGCGGGACGTGACCAGCAGGCTCTACCCGGTACCAACTATTCATGTTCCCATCTGTGCTGTGAAAAGATGACGTTTTCCCGAAGACATCCGATGCTTTTTTCCATGCTCGTGTTGTGTGGCATTGGCGCCGTTATCGTTTTAGCCTTGACCGCCCTGTTTGTGCTCCGACATAAAGAGACGGCCTTTGAGTTCGGAGAAAACGTGGGTGTCATTGAGGTCAAGGGCGTGATTGCGGATCCAAAGCCTGTGTTGACCCACCTGAAGACCTTTCGAAAAAACAATGCCATCAAGGCGATTGTCTTGAGGATTGATTCTCCGGGAGGAGGCGTCGGTCCATCCCAGGAGATCTTCGAGGAGATCAAAAAGACCCGACAGGCGAAACGGGTGGTGGCCTCGATGGGTGCTATTGCGGCCTCAGGCGGCTATTACATCGCCGCAGCCGCTGATCATATCATGGCGAACCCGGGCACTATCACCGGCAGTATCAGTGTCATTATGGAATTCGCCAATCTGGAAGCCCTGTTCCAAAAAATCGGAGTAGCCGCTTATGTCCTTAAAAGCGGTCGGTTCAAGGATGCAGGATCTCCGTTTCGGGAAATGACCGCCGAA
>JAFDGP010000089.1 GCA_019309245.1 Deltaproteobacteria bacterium
CACAAGAGGTCGGAAAAGAAAAAAAGAATCTGGCACTCACAACGCGGGCAGATACAAACCGGCATCTAACAATCGGTCCCTTTGGAGGGCTCGACCCGTTTCTGAACCGATATAAGACACGGCCTATTTCCTGGCGCTCAAATCGTGAAGAAAAACACAAGAGCCCCTTACAGCAGGCAGGTCGGCTTGGCATGGCACTATTCGTCCGGGAGGTTTTTTTTCTTCCATATGATGTGCTTCTGATTTTTGAACCTGATCTCACCACTGCCTCGTAATGCATAGAAAAAAGATATCTTTTCTTCCGGCCCTTCCTTACGATAACAGCGGATTTCGTACAACGTTGCATTCCTCTGTGGTGCTTTGTCCACGTCGGAGATGAAATACACCTCCTTGGCTTGTTCGCCAGTTCCAAAAACAATCGTGCCTTTGGTCAGTTCGAACGACCGGCCCGTATACCTGGGATTCGCTGTCGTCCATACACCGGCCAATTGTTCCGGAACAAAGTCGTGCTTTCTCGGCATAAAGATAATAAACGCGACGACCAGGGCGACCACGATCCCAATCCATGTCAATTTCATTGATTTCATTGAATGTGCCGACTTCATGGCATCTTTCCTATTATAACCGACGGCACCAAGGATCCGGTGCGCATTGGTATTATTGTGGTTTTCTTCTTCGAAACAACAGCCGCAAGAAAAACGTCAACAATGTCGGGATCAAACTGTGTGCCTGCATTCTTCCGGATCAAATCAACTGCTTTCCCCACTTCCCACCCCTTTCGATAGGGACGCTCGGACACCAAGGCATCAAAGACATCTGCTACTGCCAGGATCCTGGCACCAAGGCATATCTCGTCGCCTACAAGGCCATCCGGATAGCCGCCGCCGCCAAACTGTTCGTGATGCTGTAACACGATTGGAATCGTGTCGGCATAGGCCTTAATGGGTTCCAAGATACGTGCGCCCAAACGGGGGTGAGACTTGATCACCTCATATTCCCGGTCGGTAAGCTTTGCCGGTTTGTCCAGGATAGCAGCGGGAACCCCGATCTTTCCGATATCATGCAACAACGCTGCTCGACGCAAGATATTCGTCTCTTTTGCGCCAAGTTTCATGGCATCCGCGATTGCCAGGGCCCATTGGGTAACCCGTTCGGAATGGCCAGCTGTCCACGGCGACTTGGCATCCACAGCCCTGGCCAAAGCTCTAAGCGTGCCCCAATTTAGCGTTTCGAGCTCTTGGACAAGCCGAGCGTTCGAAAAGGCGACTGCCACTTGATCCCTCAGTTGCATGGCCTCAGGCATATCTTTTTGAATCCTGCGAGAAGGAGAGGCCCTGCGATTCGGTTTTGGTTCAGGACAATCCTTGTACCCGAGCGTGACAGCGCCTGACAGTCGGTCACCAATAAAATAGGAAAGGACCAGAAATGACAGCAGTCCCTGCTGCAACACCGGGCCGACATAACTCGGAAAAGATCGCCCGTGGTCGATGTACAGCCACAGGGGATTCTGGCGCAGCTCTTCAGCCTCTTCCTCCTGGATCGTAATTCTTTCCACATTGACGTCATCCGGCTCGGTCTCACTATAGAGCTCCCATACACTTCCGTCGTTGGGATCTGCGACACCCACACAGATATAGTTGCAGGAAAAAAGAAGGGGGGTTTGGTGAAGTATAGTCTGGACAATCGTCTTGACATCTACGGATGAGACGACCGCTCGGCTGATGTCACCCAACGTTTTCAGCGTGCTGAACTGTCTTTCCAGCTTCTCGGACATGTCGTTGAAAGCGTCGGCCAGTTCCTCAAATTCATCGCCACTTGAGACTGGGACCTGAACATCAAAAATTCCCTGCCCAACCAGCCGACTCCCCTCTTTGAGTCTTTCCAGGGGGACCAAGCTCCTTCGGATCTGAACCATACTCAAGAACACAACCAAGAAAAAGGAAATCAGAACAGTAAGCGGAAAGACCTTCTTGAAATAGGTAACCGGAGCCACGACATCTGCTTTGGATTGTGTCAAAACCACGGTCCAATTTGGCGCGGAAAATACCGATTTGAGAAAAACACTCCAACAGCTTGACAGGACCGCTTGTCCCTCTTTTTCCCACACGAATTGCCGCGAGGCGGATCCCTTCTTTACTGCGGTTCTGGCCCGGTCACCAAGGGTGGCAGGTACAGGATGGGAACTCGCAATGATCTTCCCGGCCTCATCCACGACACAAAGCTCGGTCATTGGGGGCAAGGTGTCCTGCGTGCCTATCCCAAACAGGTAGTCCGGATCCACCTCGCCGAGAAGGACCCCTGATTCACGTTTCTTTAGTGTTGTTGAAAGGGCCATCAATACCCGAGGTGCTGTTTTGGTCTCGTAATCCACCAGCAAAACGGCCTTTCCGAGACCGATCCGGGAAAGCGCCTCTTGGGACAGCACAGGCATATGATCCAAATGTCCAAACATCCCGACAGCGGTACCAGAACGCCCCAACCAGGTCATAGCTCTGAATTGTCCCCGAAAAAAACGACCGGACCTATCTGTGTTTTCTGTAGCAGTTACCGCGCCATATTGAGCAAGGTTGTGTCCGGCCATCGTGATTTCCGTATTGAGATACTTAAGGCGCTCAAGGATGCCCATGCCTAAAGCTTTTGCGGATTGTTGGAGCCGCCGTTGACCTGACCTTTCGAGTTGCCCGGTGACCTGGGTAAAGGAAAACGCCGCCAGAATCATGATGGGAATCAGGGCACAAGAAATAAAAAGCAAGAACATCCTTCTGCCGACTCTGCTTTTGAGAAAGGCTCCTTCTACCTTCATATCCTTACTTACTTGTCCTAGAATTCCGAGGCCAACCCGATGTACGCGCCGTCACTGGCCCGAACAATATCATCCCGGCTTGCCTTGGCGGTAAAGGGCGCCTTGCTGTCCCCGTTTTTCCCCTTGCTGTAAAGATCAAAGTCCGTGTTCACCGGGACCAGGAAACGGTCCTTTCTGGGCTGTTCTCCTGGGGCGCCTGTGATTCTCAGATATTGGTACGGATTGTCCCATGGGTCCAGTATGCCCGCGGCCCCCAGGTCATTGAGGCTGTCGGGAAGGGCGCCATTGTTGTCTTTATACATGCTGATTTGTGCTTGAAGCGAGAGAATGTCCGCAATCGCTTTGGCATTTTTTGCCTTGTCGATCCGGTCGGTCATCACGGGAATGGCAATGCCGGCCAGGGCAGCAATGGCAAGACAGGCGATAAGGACTTCAAGAAGTGTAAAGCCCACCGTCAGGTGGGCTCTTAAAGGAAACTGCTGCTCGTGGATACGGTTTATTGTTTTATTTCTATCTTCAAGCATAACGGATCCTGGTCCATTCTCAACCTGTAGCGAATCCGGGCCTTGGCAGGCACGGGGAAATCGGCCAGTTGGATTGGGTTACCATTCGCGTCGATGATGCTCGTAGAATCGGTTACAACAAAGTGGCGTTCCCCGGATATGACCGCGTCATCGGTCTTTGCCTCAATGGTCATTGTTCCGGTTCGCACCAAAGACGTTGCCGGCGCGGCCGTCCCACGGGCAAAAATCCCGGCCGGGGTAACAAAGCCGATCACCAGAAAGATCGCTATTACCAATACCACAGTGCAGTGTTTTTTGCATCTGTCCATGACGATACCTCCTATTTCTGAATCCAGGACGTCAGACCGCTTTTGACGTTAAACGCGGGATTAAGTTTTTTCTGAAGGACCGTACCGGTACTTTGTTGAATAAACCCGGTCGCATCATCGCCCAGACCCACGTGAAGCCCCAGGCTGGAGGCCTTGCCTGACCCCAGGTAGATCTTGTCCAGAACCTTGATTTTATCTACCCCACCGATGGTCACCGTGGTGGTTTCGTCCGGAAAGATCGGGTCATAATATGCCGTTCCCGTCAAGTAGTACAATCCATAAAGATAGCTATCCCCTCCATAGCCGCACACATCGGCGTTGGGGACAAATGACGGAACAAACACAACCCCTCCAAGCAAGGCCGGTTTGACGAGGATACGTTCCTTGGATGTGGAAAGTGTTCGAACCCAGCCGTCTTCGGCCTTAACCAAATTCACCAGGCTGGGAACCAGGGTATCGCTGCCGTCATAGACCTCATTGGCGGTGGTCACCGTGTAGCCGTCTGTGTTGAGCAGATCAGAGGCGGTCAGCTCCACCGAGCTGCTGTAGGTATGGTAGTAGGTGCTCGGGGTGCGGTCGCTGTTAAAAAACGGGTCCTTGATGCCGTAGATGTACTGGGTGTCCGTGTTGGTCTTATCGGCTGTGTTCAGGTACCGTCCTGTACCCACATACACCCAGACATTGTCATCGGCGTCAACACTTAAGGCGGCAGGCGCGGTAATCGGGGTATCGGAATCAAAAAAAGCGGTCAGTTGCCACGGATTGGTTCCATCCAGGGGGTTATCGGAATAGTTTGAGGTGTCACTGCCCTCGTATGCTCCCGTGCCGTCCGCCCACGGGATGGTCATTTTGTAGAGCTTTCCCTTCCATGTACCGCCGCCGGAGCTCAAATAATACGCTTCGCCAAAATAGACGGCATCCACATTGTAGTTGAGGTCTTTGTCCAAGGCGACCGGAGAGTTCATGAAAGCCTTGGATTCGCCAGTCTCAAACAACCAGTCATTGGTGCCATTCTGGTATGGACTTCCGGTTTTAAGATCTACCACAAACACATGGCCATTTTTGGTGGTGGTACTGTCATCACACTCGCAGGCACTAGGGCCGGAGCCAAATACGGCAAACCATTCGTCCTTGACCTTAACAATTGCCGGAATGGATGCAGTCAGCTCCAGATCATCATAACTTCTTTCCCACAAAAGCCTGGGATTTCTTGGGTCCGTAATGTCCAACAGGGAGTAACTCGGAGAAAAATCTCTGTCATCGGTCGCATCCAAGGTATCCCCGTCGTCGTTGAAGTCCGACACCACATTGATATCTCCACCACCCAGGTTGAGTCCCAGCAACAGAAACGTCCCCCAGTTGTCGTCTCCGTCGGTGTCCGTATAGTGAGTTTCGTCCGGCAGAATCTTGGCATCAAAAATCTTGGGTTTCAGATCCGCATAATAGACATGGGTATAGTCCGTGCTGGCTAGCCATTTGAGATGGGGAAGCAGGCTCTGCGGAATGTAGGCCCACAACTCGTCGCCGATTGATTCGCTCGTGCCCGACGGCTTTGAAAACTGCTTTGTTGTAGCGTTATACTGCCAGGAGGTGAAGGCATGCAGCATCCCATCATTGGCGCCCACGTAGACCACCGTTTCTCTGTCCTTGAAGGCATCGTAATAAGTTTGATAGGACTCATCACTGTAGATCAAATGAAATTTATCCGGAGGTTTTGAAACCGTAACCGGGGTGGAATGGACGATATCGCCCAGCTTCCATTCTTCGTCGTCTCCATCGCCGTCGTAATCGGCGGCCCTGGTTCTGAGCCCTGAGATCGTGTTTCCGCGGATATATTGAATCAGATTGGACACGCGGGTGTCATACGTCGATCCCAGATAACTCCACGCGCTGTTGTCGCGCACGCCCAGGTAGGGTTTGATGTCCGAGGCCGCGTCTGTGTGAAACTTCACCACCTCACCGGACGTGTCAAAGGGATTGTCAGTCGTTTCATCCACGACCCCGTCTTCGTCTTTGTCAAGGTAAGTAAAAATGGTCCTGTCATCTGCGCTTCGTTGCGCGAGGATGCTCCCGGCCTCCCAGATCGCGGCAACTTCATTGAGCTCTAGGGTCTCATAAGGATCCGAATCGGTATCGGGATACGGGTCATCACTGCTTACGGCAAATCGCTTGACCTTGGTATCCCCGGTCGATGAATCCAGATAGTGGGTCACCACCTTGTCCACGTCGATGTCCAGAGCATGGTTCTGGTTGGTGTCTTCGCGCATATTGCCGTAAGAGTCCACCCAGAGCGACTGGAGATATCCCAGCCATTTCACGTCCGTGGTGCCCACGGTCTTAATTGGCCTGAAGTAGGCCTGAACCAGGTTTCCTTCGCCCTCCGAGGATGTGGCCAGAACCGATACGGCCGTGCCGGAAGCCGCTCTTTCCAGAATGTCATTGATGGCCTCGAGCACCTTGGACTCCAGTTGGTTGCCCGTGTTGGCCTGGAAATAGGTGTCCGGCACCCCATCACTGTCTGCATCCCATTCAGACTGGGAGCTGGGGCCGGTGGTCCCGTCTTTTTCGATAAACCCGCCGTTTTTTGCGGCCTCCTTGAGGAGGTGCTCTGCATCCGGATCATTTCCAAATGCATACACGGCATACAAAATGATGTTCTGATCCCCATCCAGGGCAGACTTTCCGACCGAGTCACTGCGAAGGTCATTGATACGGGCCCAAAGCGCCAAGTCCTTCAGGTAGTCCGTTCCCGCATAACTGTATTCGCACCCTGACCACGTGCTCTCGTTACAGTCGGTTCCGTCGTCGGCATCCACAAAGGTATCAAAGCTGTCGGCATAGTCCTTGTAGGCATCCGGAATCATCGCATCCATGGTGGAGGCCCCATCGGTGAGCAACAGGACAAAGCTCTTGGCGCATGAGACATACTCGCTGCCGTTGTAATACGGATCGTCGCCCAGGTTCGCATTGGGAACCACGTTATTTGCATAATCCAGGTCCGGCGAATATTGGACGTCTTCTTGTTTGAAATACTGCATGGCCACGTAGAAGGTCTCTGCCAGGGGGGTCCAGGTATCACATCCCGTGTTCTGAAGATCTGTGATGAGGCTGGTCATGTTGGTTCCGATGGTGCTCACAATATTGCCGCCGCTGTTATTGTTACCCGTACCAAAATCAAAAAAAGCATTCCCCCACCGGGCCTTGCTGCCCAGTTTTTGTAATACACCGGCAATGTTGCCATCGACGAAGTTATCAGCTTCATCCGGAAGCGATTCGTCCTTCTGCACCCGGATAACATAGGTGTTTCCGTTGACTTCAAAGTTTCCTTCATCAACCACGTAGTTGAGGGTGCTGCTACTGCTAAAAGGGGTCACTCCATCGGTATCTCGATAACTCTTGGTAAAGTCCCGGCCGCTCTGTGCGGGGTCCTCCCCGATATTCGTCTGGTTTCCCCCCCCGGTCCGCGACGTGGCCAATCCTCCCATGAGGACTTTTCGCGCCACGTCGATACGACGCATGGTGAGCCAGTTCAAAAAGTTACCGTCCCAATCACCGCTCGTGTCGCGGGTGAACACGTTGCTGCCGTAGCTGTATTTCTTGTAGGGTTCGAAATAACCATAATATTCTGTGTTATGATCATAGTTCCCGGTATAGGCCTGGAAATTCATGCTCCCAGAATTGTCCAGGATAATGAGAATATTGGGCTCCACTGTATTGACCTGAAAGACCGGATAGCAGGTATAACTGGACATAGAGGGTTCCGCTCCTGCGGCCGGACCGCGAAACACGGTCCACAATACACATAGGCATATAACAGAAATAATGCATATCCTTTTCATGGCTACAGCCCTCCCGGGACGTCGACCTTGCGGTACGTTGCCCCCACATTGGAGGATGCACCATTGGGTCCATCCCCGAAAGAATCCAGGTCATAGTAAATGGCAAATCCACCTGCCGAACCTGACCCGATACCCTCCGCGCCTGCGGCGAACTCCGCGCCGCCCCCGGCCAGGGTCTCTGTTCGGTCTCGTTCCACGTCAAGTTCTACATTGTGACCATCCAGCGTAAAGCTCACATCTCTATCGGTATCATAGGCGTCATAGCCCATCAGTTCCCGGTAAAATGCGTCGGCGCTGGAATCCAGATAAGTAAAGCCGGTCCCTGAGGGGTTAGCCCCCTGGTCCAAAGCGCTTGAGATCAGCTTAGGCGTAGCATAAACACCCGCATCGGCATTGTAAAAGGCCACCTTATGGAATTTCTCATTGGCAGCGATTCGGATATCGGTTGTCGTCGTGTCGTTAGCCCCGATCCCGATAATGGTTAAAATGACCAACACCAACAGTGCGACAATCAACACGGATCCATTTTCGTTTCTGCATAGAGCCCTTATCTTATTCATCAGTCAATCCTCGGCTTGATCCCACGGACAGAAACTTTTTTTTGTTGTCCCTGTTCGCTCCAGGTCACAATCACACTCAACGTCTTGGTATTGCTGACCACGGACCCGTCTGAGACGTTCCAGAAGATTGTGTAGTTGCCCTGCGTTTGGCTGAAATCCGCGGTTCCGGCAGTGGCGTCGTTCAGGCCGGCATCACCATCGGCATCCGTGTCTACCAGGTTGGCATCGGTCGTCAGGCCAGAATAGGTCAATGTCATCAGTTGTTCCAAACGATCCTGAGCCAGGGTTGTGGCATCGGTTGTCGCCCCGGAAAAAGAATTCCCCTTGATTGATGCGATCTGCATGTCGGCCAGTGCCAGCAGTCCGATCGCAAGGATTGCCATGGCAATCAAAAGCTCCACCAGACTGAACCCGCCTTCATTCTTGTCGAACCATATCGTTCTCATAGCAACCCTGCATTTCGGACCACCACCCAACTTGACTGGGTTCGGCTCTTCTTTTCACCGGTAATCGGATCAATATCGGCAGTTTCACCGACGATGGTTATCTGAACGGATCGGATATCATCTAGATCATTGGTGGTGTCGGCATCGGTTTCATCGGGCACACCCGTGCCGCCATCGGCAAATCCGTAAGAGAATGAAAAATTGGTAATGTTTTCTGCAACCACGGGTGTACTGCCGTCAGCGGTCCTTCTCACGATCTGATTCGACCCGTTCACATAGTAATTGATGTCCTCTGCATTGGATATCGAGCCGTCTCCGTCTGTATCCACTGTAAAAT
>JAFDGP010000090.1 GCA_019309245.1 Deltaproteobacteria bacterium
AAAGTCCGGCCCGGGAAACCCGAAGTATCCGGATCCGGTCGGCAGCAGTCCCAAACACCGGTGAGCCGAGGGCTCTCAATATCCTGTTCGAAAGGAGGTTTAATTCATGGCATTAAAAGGATCAAAAACCGAAAAAAACATTCTCACAGCCTTTGCAGGGGAATCCCAGGCCCGGAACCGCTATACCTATTTTGCCAGCCAGGCCAAAAAGGACGGTTACGTGCAGATACAGGCCATTTTTCAGGAAACTGCGGACCAGGAAAAGGAGCATGCAAAACGGCTTTTTAAGTTTCTTGAAGGAGGTGAGGTGGAAATCACTGGCGCCTTCCCGGCGGGCGTAATCGGCTCGACATTGGACAACCTGAAAGCGGCTGCGGCCGGGGAACACTATGAACACACGCAGATGTATCCCGAGTTCGCAAAGGTGGCTAGGGAGGAAGGCTTTGAAGATATCGCCGAGGTCTTTGAGGCGATTGCGGTTGCAGAAAAACAGCATGAAAAACGATACCTGGCACTCGCGGCGAATATCGAAAACGACAGGGTATTCAAAAGGGACGCCACCGTCGTGTGGCGGTGCCGCAATTGTGGATACCTTCATGAAGGCCCGGAGGCGCCTGACATCTGTCCCGCTTGCGCCCATGCCCGTAAGCACTTTGAACTTCTTGGAGAAAATTGGTAGGGAGGTACCCAAATGACAGAAAGGCTACAAGTCTACAAGTGCGAGGTCTGTGGAAACATCGTAGAGGTTGTGCATACCGGGGCCGGTGAACTGGTCTGTTGCAAGCAGCCCATGAAGCTGTTGGAAGAAGGGGTTGTTGATGCAGCCAAGGAAAAACATGTCCCGGTTGTCGAAAAGACAAGCACCGGGGTTAAGGTAAGCGTGGGAAGTGTCGCCCATCCCATGGAGGAAAAGCACTACATCGAATGGATCGAATTGATCGCAGACGGCGTTTCATACACAAAGTTCCTCAGCCCCGGGGATGCGCCCGAGGCCGAGTTTTGTATTCAGGCTGATGAAGTCAGCGTCCGAGAGCTGTGCAATCTTCACGGACTTTGGAAGGGATAAGGGCTCTGCTGGAAAAGACGATTCAAAAAGCGTTGAACAAACAGATCAATGCCGAGCTATACTCTGCTTATTTGTACCTGTCGATGTCCGCATACCCGGCATCGGTCGGTTTGGCAGGCTTTTCGCAGTGGATGCTGGACAAGGAATTGGGCTCGCGGGCATTTCCCGCACCTTTGGCCCCTGCATCCGAGTAGCGCTTCGACACAAAAATATTGCTATATTTAATTCGGCTTGATTGAGTCCCATTTTGTAACCCTACAGCGGACTGCTTTTAAGGAAAGGAACGCAGCCATGTTACATATTGAGGATTTGCAGGTTACACTTGGGGACAAACAGGTGCTGAAACATATTGATCTTGATATTGGTGTGGGCGAAACCCATGTCCTGTTTGGTCCCAACGGCTCCGGCAAGACGTCTTTGTTGATGACGATCATGGGTTACCCGCAATACCGCGTCACGGGGGGAAGAATTGTTTTTAAGGGGCAAGACATCACCCACATGCCCGTCAATGAACGTGCCACGCTGGGAATAGGCATGTCTTATCAGCGGCCCCCCACCATCAACGGGGTCAAGACCAGGCAGGTTATTGAGATCTGCAGTGCTGGCAAGGTCAATGCTGAGGAGCTGGCCGCCACGGTGAATTTTTCTGACTTTTTGGATCGAGATATTAACGCCGGCTTTTCCGGAGGCGAAATAAAACGCTCTGAGCTGTTGCAGCTGCTGGCCCAGGATCCTGATTTGATGCTCTTCGATGAGCCCGAGTCCGGCGTGGACCTGGAGAATATCGCCCTGATCGGCAATACAATCAGCATGTTGCTTCAGCGCGATTTCAGGCGCAATGCCGAAAAAACCCAGAAAAAACGGCTGGAGGAACGCACCAAGATGGGATTGATCATCACCCACACGGGGTTTATTCTCGACTATGTCACCGCGGACAAGGGACAGATGCTTTATAACGGTGTCCTGACCTGTTCCAGCAATCCGAGGGAAATTTTCAGATGTATCAGCGAAGTGGGTTACGAGGAGTGCACACGATGCGCGATTTAGATGAAAAGGCCGTACAGGCCAAAGAAAAAAAAGCGGCTCTCGGGCCGGATATTGATCTGGATGCATTTGACGTGGAGCCTGTCCCCCACGGCTATATCGAAAACCTGGCGGCGTTACCCCCGCAGGACAAACAGCGCATGATCCTGGCCGGAGTGGATGCGAGCGAACAGGGACGTTCCGGGACCTACTTGCAAAAAGACACGGCGGTCATACACGCCCATACGAAAGACCAAGAGGGCCTTGAAGTTCTGCCCATCAAAGAAGCCCTAAAGCGCTATGATTGGGTCAAGGATTATTACTGGAAGCTGGTTTCGGTGGACACGGATAAGTATACCGCGCAAGCCCAGTTGGCTTTGCACGACGGCTACGTGATCCGGGCTCATCCCGGCGCCAAGGTAGTCTATCCGGTGCAGGCTTGCCTGTATTTAGAAAAAGAGGGGTTGAGTCAGAATGTGCACAACCTGATCATTGCCGAAGAGGGGTCCGAGCTGCATATCATTACAGGCTGTGCGACAGCCGCGCATTTAAAGCGGGGACTCCATGTGGGCGTATCGGAGTTTTTTGTCAAAAAGAATGCCAAATTGAGCTTTACCATGATCCACCACTGGGCAGAAGAGATGTTAGTCCGGCCTCGATCGGTAGGTGTTGTGGAAGAAGGGGGCCTGTTCTTGAATAACTACATCTGTATGAAGCCCGTCAAGTCTCTTCAGATGTACCCGACCACGTACCTGGTTGGGAAAGGCGCTGTTGCGCGGTTCTACAGCCTGCTGGTGGGTAGCCCCGGCGCTCATATGGATGTTGGAGGCCGGATTTTTCTCAAAAAGCCGGAAACCCGAGCCGAAATCGTGGCTCGCACTATCAGTAATGGAGGCGACATTGTGGCCCGGGGTGACCTGATCGGTGAGGTACCCGGAATCAAGGCTCATCTGGAGTGTCGGGGGTTGATCCTTAACGGCGGATCCATTCATGCCATTCCAGAGCTTAATGGTAAAGCCGAGGGAGTGGAGATGTCTCATGAAGCCGCTGTCGGGAAAATCGCTCAAGACGAGATTCTATATCTGATGTCCAGAGGCCTGAGTGAAGACGAGGCAACAGCCGCCATTGTCCGTGGCTTCTTGAATGTAGACATCCCCGGCTTGCCGTCCCAGCTCAAGGCGGAAATTGATCGCGCTGTAGAGCAAAGCGATAAGGATATCATGTGATGATCTTTCGCACAGTCGTTTTTTCTGCGTAGCCATGACGCTTGCCGCCTTGCATCTACGGCATCCTCGGCTTTTGTAACGTTAGCACCGGATACCGAGGCTTCGCCTCGGACTCATTTATGAAAGAAACTCTGGAATGAGAGGCCTTAATTTCCAACCTGGACGAACCGGAACAAAAACAGAAAATTTATCACGAAAACACGAAGGGACGAAAACACGAAAGCCTCAATGTCTTTTATTTCGTGCTTTCAATCTTTCGTGATTTCGTGCTTATCTTTTAAAGTTTTTTGTCCCAAAACGCGCGTATTGTTCTTAATGCGTGTACCGCAGTTTGAATCGAGTTTCTTAAGAGGGTTTACTTTAATGCCCTTTGGAAACATAGCCGAGCTCAGCGAGCCTTTTGTAGACCTGCCTGGTTTCGTTGAGGCTGTTGAACACGATCTTGGAGCTCATGGTCGCTGACGTAACAGCATCCACGGCCGGGTTAAACGGGACCTTTTCCGAAAAATCCCTGCCGATAAACCGTTTTTCAATCTTGCCGACATCATCGGCGGTCCAGGGCTTGTTATACCGCTTGGTGATGCTTACAGGGATAAATCGAAGGATCCGGCTGGAGTCAAAAACGTACAAGAAAAATACATCATGGCAATCGCCGCATGGCACCCGTCTGGCCACAAGACGCGCCAGAACAGGCCTCTTGCCTTCTTTGCTCTCGGACACATAGACCATTCCATAATCATCAAGGTCCACTTTTCTCAGTGTGCCCATCCGCACACCGGTTTCCGACAATGCCTCTTTCACCTTACACAACAAGACCTCATCAGAAACCGGAATAACCATGGCGCCTGTGGCGCCTTTCGGTACTTCCCACTCCGGCGCTTCCATGCCCCGGGAGATCCCACCATGGCCAACCATCAGGGCAATTAAGACCCCAAACGTTAGGCTCTCTTTTATCCAATGTTTCATAACCCCTCCTATCTGAGTCCGGACAACCGGATGACATGTTCCAAAAACGCAGCCGGCTCCTTAAAGGCACCCACTCTTGAGTAAAACACCTCATGTGAGCCATTCTCATGGATTTTGATCCCGATAAAGTAAGGCGTTTTCACCTGACCCAGAATCTTGTGAATGGAAAAATCATCATCCGTAAACAACGGGAACGGAACGCGATATGTGTCTTGGTACGCCTTCACTTCCGCGGCGTTGTTGCCCGCGCCAATGCCGATCACCTTGATCTTGGGCCGCAAGTATGCCCGGCTCTGAATCAATTCATATAGCTTGTCCACCCGGGAAGCCGTACGTTGACAGGTGGGTCAATACATATTGAAGACCTCAACGATCACTACCTTCGCCTTGATTTGAGGGATCTTGAATGTTCCTGTCCCGTTCAGTCCCAAATATTGGCGATGAGCCCGCTTTGAAGGAATCGGCAGGACAATATTCGGAAGGGACCCACCGGGCACAGGCGGCACAACGGCCAACCCCAGACCCGAGGCAACCAACAAAACCCCGATAAAAAACGCGGTTGTGAAACGAGCAGCCTTTTTTTTCATCGATTTCTCCCTTGCTCACCGGCCGCCCTTGACAGGCGCCTGTCAACGATTCAAATGCCAGTCGTAGCAAATATATTTAAAAGACAAACTCTGCGCATTCGACCGGAGGCTTTTCCATACGGTTAGAGTCTACCAGGTAATCATACAAAAAGTCTACAGCCCCCTGCCGGCCCCCAAAATCACCTTCGTACCGCTTGAAAATCTCAGAAAGCATGATCTTGCTCTCCCCGGGAATGACGGTGACCTCGGAGGAATTCACAAAACTCCTGGCCGCCGTCCAACTGAAGTCACCACTGCCGTAATCGGGTCCTTCAAAGCAAAGGACTTCTATAGCATCTGAGACACAGCGCAACGAGCCGCTCCGAGCAAGGCTGCACGTTCATTTAGAATGACCCGCACGGGGATCTTTTGTAAAATGTTACGAAACCGTCCCTTGTTCACAAAGGCCTTCATAAATTCGCCACTGCGTAGAAACGGCAAGAGCTTCGGCGCGATTCCACCCCCCAGATACATCCCGCCGGTAGTCATCCCTGTCAGGGCTAGGTTGCCGGCGGCTGCGCCGAAGATAGCGCTGAATCGCTTCACAGCCGCTACGGCAATTGGGGTCCTCCTGTTCAACGCGGCCTGTGCAATCGTCTTGGCGGGATCTGCTTGCTGCAACGCGTTTTTTAGCCATGTGGGTTCACGATATCGCCCGCACGCCTTCAACCATTCGTAGATGTTCACCAGGCCGGCACCGGACAGCACCCTTTCAATACTCACATGCCCGCACCCACGGTAAAGGTGCTCCCACAACGCAGCTTCGGCTCCGTCATTCGGGGCGAAGTCCGCGTGCCCGCCCTCCGAGGCCATAGCAACAGCATCCCCGCAACTGTCACACCGCACCAAAAAGGTGGTCCCAAGCCCTGTTCCAGGCGCAATTAAACCCGCGGCGCCCCCGGACACCGCCCGCCCTTTATTCAGGGAAAACACCTCGTTTGCCCGCAGCAACGGAATGGCGAGCGCGGTGGCAAACAGGTCATTGATTACCCTGACCCGCGGCCACTGAAACGCCCTTCGAAGGTTTTTCTCCGACACCTCCCATCCAAGATTGACCGGTATTGATCGCCCATTTTCCACCGGACCGGCGACACCAAAACACGCTGCACGGAGGCTGGCCGGATAACGGGAACAAAAGTCCTGCACGATTTCTTCCAGACTAAAAAACATTCCACTGGAGTAGGTCTGCTGCGCCTGTGGCCGCGGCCGCCTTTTTCCCACTGAAAAAAGCCCCAAACGGGTCTTGGTCCCTCCCACGTCTGCTGCCAGCACCACACCGCGCGACACGTCATGCATGGTTTATTCTTCCTGAAAAGCCCCTTGATTGCTCCCTGGCTACACGCGCTGGGACCGCACCTTTTTTATGATCTTCGGGATAAAGAAAGAAAATACAAACAACCCCAGAGAAAAAAAGACCTTGAAAGACAACAAGGCTGACCAATCGCCCGAGGCCCACACGTCTTTAACCGTGCCGATAAAAAAGGTAAAGATGAAGGTCCCGACCAGGATTCCCAGGGCTGTACCGAAAAAGTAGTCCCAAAAACGCACCTTCGTCAGTCCCATTCCGAAATTCATCGGGGTAAAGGGAAAATAAACGAGCCGGAGATAAAGCACGGCGGCAAAGCCGTTTTGTTCGATCGCGTCGTCATATCTTTTCAGCCGATCACCGGCCAGAGAAGCCGCGAAATCCCGTCCCAGGGTACGCCCGATCCAGAAGGCCGCAACGGCCCCCAGCATGGCACCGACCCACACATAAATAAATCCATAGTAAGCCCCGAAGATGGCCGCCCCCATCCCTGTGAGCAGGGTCCCGGGCAAGAACAGGCAGATTCCGGCCGCATAGATCAAGATAAACACCAAAGGCGCCCAGAATCCCGCGCCTTCCAGAAAACGGCTCAAGGCATCCGCCGTCAGATAACTTCGGATCGGAGTCATCCGTACGAGGACAACCGCTCCTAGAATAAAAAACCCGAGTCCCATTGCCTTTAACCCGGCCTTTGTCTTGTTGTCTTTTCCCATGGCACCTCGAACGATATGATCGTAACCCTTCAATCATCGGGGTCGGTTGCGCTCTACCGACCCAAGACGGGCCTCACGTCCTTTTGTCATGACCGCCGCAATGCCGGAAAACCTTCTGCGCTTACCCCTGGTAGCCGAACAAAAATTTTAAGATTCTACGGACCTTCGGGCTGAAGATCTTCTGAGCATAGTACTTGCCGGCACTCTTTTTGTGAATCTCGGACAGCGTGGGATAGGCAAAAATTTGTGTGGCCAGATCGGAAAGCTTCATTTTCTTGTTCACGGCAAGCACAGAGGATCCGATCACCTCTCCGGCATGAAGGCCCACGATCTGTACCCCGATGATCCTGTCGGATCCTTTTTCCGTCAGGATTTTGATCTTGCCCTGATACTCGCTTTCCGCCAAAGCGCGGTCCACCTCTTCAAAGGCCTCCATATGAAGATCATAGGCGATCCCGTTTTGGGTGGCACGCTTTTCGTTGTACCCGATCGAGGCAATTTCCGGATCTGTGAAAATCACCCAGGGCGTCATCTCGTACTTAATCTTGCCCGGCACGTGCATGATCGCATTTCGAACCACGACCGCCCCTTCAGCGCCGGCCATGTGGGTAAAGAGAAACTTGCCGTTCACATCGCCCGCGGCATAGATATGTTTCCGGCTGGTTCTCATATGAAGGTCCGTTTCAATGCCTTTGGCTGTGTGATCCACACCGGCCGCCCCTAGGTTCAGGCCTTCGAGATTCGGCTTGCGACCCATGGCCACCAGGATCTCATCACAAAAACGGTGTCCCGGCTGCCGTCCTTTGCTTCCAGGACCACCGCCTTGCTTCCGTCTTTGCGATAGACCTTCTCGGCCCTGGCGCTCATACGCAGCACGATCCCGTCAGCAACCATCTGGTTGATGACCACATCGGCCATATCACGATCCTCCACGCTGATCGGGTATTCTACTAGATCCACAAGAACTACCTGGCTGCCCAGCCTGACAAACGCATGGGCCAGCTCGGAGCCGATCGGGCCGGCCCCTAGCACCACCAGCCGGTCCGGAAGTGTTTTTAGAGAAAAGATCTCTTCATTGGTCACATAGCCGCAGGCCTCAAGGCCCTCAACAGGAAAAACCATGGGGCGGCTACCGGTAGCGATGGTAAAGCGGTCCGCTGAAATCGTCCTGCCGTTGACCCTCACCTCGTGTTCAGATACGAACGCCGCCGCGCCAAAGATCACCTCGACACCAAGCCCCTCGAAACGTTCCACCGAATCGTGAACCGCCACCCTGTTGATGACCTTAGCGACATGTCCCAAGACCGATCCCAAATCACATGGGGGCACGTCCACGGAAGGCAGCCCGAAATCTTTCAGCCGTTTTGCGTAGTGGTACACCTTGGCGGACTTGATCAGCGTCTTGCTCGGCACGCAGCCATAATGAAGACAGTCCCCTCCCAGCTTGTTTTTTTCGATCAGAGCGGTCTTGGCCCCAAGCTGTGCGGCCCCTGCCGCCACCGTCAGGCCGGCCGCCCCGCCACCAATAACGACCATGTCGTAGTCATAAGATGGCAACATCCAACCCTTTTTTTCAGCTGCGCTCAATGGGAGCGACATGTGCGTGCAGGCTCGGCACAAGGCCAATAGCGCGAAGGCTTGCGCCAGGCTCGACCCTCGGCTGCCATCAAGCTGTCCGCCCGGGCTGGCCCCCAGGTGCCGGCCCGGTAAAAGTGGAGCGCCTTTTGCCGATATTCACACCGTTCACAAGCATCCAGAACGGGCTCCGGACCGTCTTAAGAAACCCAATTCAGATTGCGGCTGATGCATCCGAGGACAATACGCGTTTTTCGCGGCAAATACTTCAAAAGATGATCCACCTTAGGACAATGGGGTAAAAACAGTATTCATTCGGACAAAACACCCTATTTCCCCTCTGGCCCCATTGGACGCAGCGCCCGGTGCGCTTTGTAATAGTTGATCAAGGCATTCGTAGAGGCATCATGAGCATCAACCTTGCCGTCACCTTTGAGCTCCGGCAGGATGGCTTTAGCAAGCTGTTTCCCAAGTTCCACGCCCCATTGATCAAAAGAGTTGACCTCCCAGATCACCCCCTGCACAAAGATCTTGTGCTCATACAGGGCAATCAAAGCCCCGAGGGTCCGGGGGTCGAGGCGTTTAAACAAGATTGAATTGGTTGGACGATTCCCCTCAAAGACCTTATGGGCGATCAGCCTTTCGGTGGCCTCTTCGTCCAGGCCCGTTTCAGCCAGTTCCGTTCGGACTTCCCCCTCCGTCTTGCCTTTCATGAGGGCCTCGGTCTGGGCGAAAAAATTCGACAGCAAGATTTCATGATGCTCGCCGATGGGATTGTGGCTGTTGATGGGCGCCAAAAAATCGGCAGGCACCAGCTTGGTTCCCTGGTGGATCAGTTGATAAAAGGCATGCTGACCGTTTGTGCCGGGCTCTCCCCAAACCACAGGGCCGGTGGACCAACGCACGCGCTGGCCGCTCCGGGTCACCCCCTTGCCATTGCTTTCCATATCCCCCTGCTGAAGATACGCCGGAAAGCGGTGCAGATATTGATCATAGGGAAGAATCGCGTGGGTCTGAGCCCCGAAAAAATTATTGTACCACACCCCGAGAAGGCCCAAGATAACGGGCATATTTTTCTCAAAAGGCGAGGTGCGAAAGTGCTCATCCATCTCGTGCGCCCCGGCCAGCAGGGCCCGAAAGTTGCTCATCCCGACAAAAAGCGCAATGGAAAGTCCGATTGCACTCCACAGCGAATATCGCCCCCCCACCCAGTCCCAGAATTCAAACATATTCTCTGGATCAATCCCGAACTCGGCCACGGCCCGGGCATTGGTGGAAACAGCAACAAAATGTCTTGCGATAGCAGCCTTGTCACCCGCCCTGTCCAGAAACCAGCATCTTGCACTTCGTGCGTTGGTAAGTGTTTCCTGGGTGGTAAAGCTTTTAGAGGCGACCACAAACAACGTGCGTTCATGATCCAGTGCCTTCAGGGTCTCCACCAGGTGGGTGCCATCAATATTGGACACAAAGTGGGCGCGAAGTCCGGGCACGGCGTAGGGCTTAAGCGCCTCGGTCACCATGACGGGCCCGAGGTCTGAGCCGCCGATCCCGATGTTCACAACGTCCGTGACCGTCTTGCCGGTATATCCGCGCCATTGGCCGTCTCGAACACTTCGACAGAACCGTTCCATCTTATCCAGCACCGCCCGAACCGCAGGCATGACATCATGACCGTCCACACAAATTGAACGCTCAGACAGGTTTCTCAAGGCCACATGAAGCACGGCACGGCCCTCGGTCACATTGATCTTTTCCCCTTGGAACATGCGATCAATCCAGCCTCTCAGGTCGACGTCCTCGGCCAGATTCATGAGAAGACGCATGGTCTGTTGTGTGATGCGGTTTTTGGAATAGTCCAGCAGGATATCGTTGACCACCAGGGAAAACTTTCTGAAACGTCCTGGGTCCTCGGCAAAAAGATCGCGCATGTGGCGCGATTTCATGGTATTGTAGTGAGCCTCAAGGGCCTTCCACGCGGGCCGTTCGATAAGCTCGGGCATGGTTGTTACTCCTTTTTCTTTCCCTAATTCCTAACCCGGACGAGCCGGCGCCAAAAAAATTTATCACGTGATGTTTTCAAGGCGTCAATCCGCAAAACACGAAACCCTCAAGGTTTTTCTATTTCGTGCTTTCGTGATCATCTTTTAAAGTTTTTCCGCAAAAATGCGTATCGTTCTCAATGCGTATACCACAAATTGAGTTTCTTAAGAGGGTTCACTCCAAACCAGGCAATCGGTTCGGATCTTTCTCGCTGGGTTTTGTTCCACAGTTTTTCCAACCCAGGGCGCGCAACGCCCTATATGCATACCACTGGTTATACCAGTGGTCTGATGTTGTGATCCTGTTGAGGATCTCTGAAATGATTTGCTTGTCGCCCCTTCGGCCCAGGCTGAAAAAGGCCATAGAAACCACGTCCGGATATGCATCATCCAACAGGACCATCAAAGCGGAAAAGGTGTCGGGCATCCGACTGGCTCCCAGTGCTTTTGCAAGCCAGTAGCGCTCAGGCACATGGGTGCTGGCCAGCATCCGACGGTACCCCGCAAAACGGCCGATCTCCATGTGATTGTCAACAAGGGAGCGCAGTGCTGAGACCCGCTGCCGCCAGGAGGATGCACTCAGGGCCTCGGATACCCGCTCAGGCGGCACAACTCTGGAACGTCCTACGCGAAGAGGCATCAACAACGCCAGGCCGACGGCCAGACATACCCCGGCGGCGAGCACACCCGAGCGGGACGGATCCCAGAGCAACCCGCACCCTGCCTGAATCAATGTAAATATAAAAATATATAACAGGACAGGAAATCCCACCAGAAGTCCCAGCAGGGCGGCAAGTCGAAAAGGGCCGTAACGGTCCGTATTGTTCGAGAACCCCCGCAACACTTGTTCGGGATGTGCGATAAAATCTGCCCAAGAGACTTGCATCACGACCCGGCCTTGGTGCTTCAACGTCAGGCTGTCCCTCAAAGCCACCACTTCCACATCCACGGCATCAGATGCCCCCACAGGCAGATAGTCGTGTTGGATGAGGATGCTTTGGAGACGATCCAAATGCATATGATTTCTCGGATGGATATAACAGGTCTTTAGCGTCTGTTGTTCCAGCGTCTTGAACACCTGGGCCGCATAGAGCGTGTAGCGGTAGTAAAAACGATCAACTTTCTGACCGACCGGATTGGAAAGCAAAAGAAAATCGCGGATGTCCATAAAAAGAAACCGATCAGCAGTTGCGGTCCATATCACACTTAACGCAAGGAGCGGGACAACGGGAGTAAGTCTCCGGAGCCACACGTTCCGATCAGGCTCCGCTGCAATCCAGCGCACTGCAGCCGTAAAGACCGCCACCGGCACTATCAAAAAGTAGGCGCTCACTATCAAAGAAAACCCGGCCGCATTGACCATAACCACCACGACGGCCCAACAGCCAGCCAGGACGGCAAGCCGGCCGGTATGCCTACCCAGCAGCCGAATCCAGGTCCAGGCTATGACCAGGGCAAACACGGATAGGCCGGCTCCAAGGGTTAAGGTAAAAAAACATCCCCCAAGACATGCCGGACCCCACTGGGTCAACGTCGGGGCTATGATCTCATTGGGCACCGTGAGGTACCCCGCCCGGCGAGCGGACTGGAGGGTACTAAAAAGTGCTCTGTCGGACAGGTACACGTGCAGGGTCGCCAGGGCCTGTGTCACCCCGAGCCCCACCATCATCGCCTTGACATGCCATGCCCTGCTCATAAGAGCACCACAGACAGGGCAAAGATGGTCGTATTTCCCAAGACATGGATGGTGACAGGGACCATCAGGGAACCTCCGGTCTCATAGGCCAGCGCAAAGACAATGCCGCCCACAAGCTGTGTTACAGGAATTCGCGCCCCCAGGCCGTGCGCCCCCACAAACAGGGCGGTGCTGCCCACTACGGCGGCAAAGACCCCCCAGTGTCTCAGATACCCG
>JAFDGP010000091.1 GCA_019309245.1 Deltaproteobacteria bacterium
GCCGCCAGTTGGGGGTCCTCCAAGAACGCCTCCCGGTCCAGGATCTCAAAAAATCCGGTAAACGCCAGAGTCTGTGCCAACAGGTCCGACAGGGTGCCGACAAACGCGTTATCGCCGTCGTGAGGACCCAGGTTCTTAAAAAAAGGCACCGCCGTCGGGATCTTTCGCAAGTGGGGTGCCGTGATGTCGATATAGACCATGGCACTGCACAGCGGACTCCACAGCCCCGCCGCCCAGGCTACCAGGCCCAGGAGCAAAACGATCATTGGTCGTCTTGAATGGCCGGATCTTGGTGGCATATCAACGCCTCTCATGCAACTCGGAAGGGTTGAATCTGAAGCCCACCTCATGAAAAGGCTTCAAGAACCCGTCAGGCAGGGGTGGCAATGGGTTGGATTTTTTGACGGCCTTCAGGCAGGAATCATCAAAATAGCGGCTTCCGGATCTTTCCTCAAACCACATATCCCGAATCTCACCGTTTCTCATGATTTTGACGATAATCACGGCCTCAGGATTTGCGGGGCCTTGATCCAGCGCGGGAGAATAGGCCCAATTTCTCCTGATAAGGTCCCAGATTTCAGCATGGTAGATATCAAGAAGTTCCAAGGCCTTCTTGGTGCCCTCTGCGATTCCGGACACGGCACCTTCTCCCGCGCGGCCGGAGGTAGCGGTGTTTTTTCTAAGAGCATCAATGGCGTTGAGCACGGACTGGGGTCTTGACTGGGGGGCCCGGCGCTGGATGTCCGCAATGGCCTTGTTGATCACCCGGGATACGTTGTAGGTTTTTTTCTTTAACGACCGTTTGACCTGCAAGGGCCTTGGTGATTTTAGCGCAACCGTCTCAGCCGGAACCGTCGGCTTGGCGGCAGGCACGGTCTCGGTTGATCGGCTCTTGCGTGGCGGCTCCGGCGGCGGGGGTGTTTCGCTCCGGGGCACACTTGTGGCGATTTTGTTCCCGGACCCGGCCGGAGGCAGGCTGACCAGGTCCACCTCCACGGCCGATGGAATACGCACGCTGTGAAAGCTCAGCCCCGGCAGAAAAACCGCGCCCGACAGGACCAGCACATGGCAGCACACGGAAAGAAGGACCATACCGAACCATGCGCCCTGCACGTGGTTCGCACGTCCCATTGTTGTAGACCGAGAAACCATCGTCCCAACACCCCTGTTTGCAGGTTGCCCGCGGACCTGTGGTCGCGCAGGCGCTACCGCCTGTGCGGCTTTTTCTTGACAGGTTCGGTGACCATGCCGAGTTTTTGCACCCCGGCATTCTTGATTTGAGACACCACCTGCACCACCACGCCATACGGAACCTGCTTGTCGGCCCGAAGATACACCCTTTGATCGGGACGGCCCTCAAGAATCCGTTTCATCTTATCCTCAAGGGCCTCCAGGGCGACCTTGTAGTCATTGATGAACACCTGTGCGTTTCGGTCTATGGTTACCGTCAGGTATTCTTTTTCCGCGGTGAGGGGCTTCGAACGGGTCTGAGGCAGAGACACATTGACCCCTTGCATCATCATGGGGGCGGTGACCATAAAGATGATCAGCAAGACCAACATCACATCCACCAATGGGGTGACGTTTATATCCGACATGAACCGCTTACTGCCGCTGCCCATCGCCATGGATATCATTGCCCTTTCGAATGATGAGTTCCCGTTCCACAAGGTTTAGAAAATCTGCAGAGAAATTGTGCATTTCTGATTCTAACTCATCGATTTTGCTCGAAAAATAATTATATGCCACCACCGCGGGAATCGCTGCGGCCAACCCCGCAGCCGTGGCGACCAGGGCCTCTGAAATGCCCGGTGCCACAACGGCCAGGCTCGCCGAGCCCTTGAGCCCGATGCCCCGAAAGGCGTTCATGATGCCCCATACCGTGCCGAAAAGCCCCACAAACGGGGCGGTATTGCCGGTGGTGGCCAGAAACGGGACCGCTTTGTTTAATCCAGTGCGTTCCACATTGACCGCTCGCCGAAGGGCCCGTTTGATATTGGCAATGGCGGCGAGGTCTTCACTCTGGGACGCTGGCTTTTCCGGTGGCGGTGTCTGGCGTGTCTTGACTTTTCGAAGCTCTGCGTAGGCGACGCGGAACACCCTTGAAAGGGGACAATAAGTCAGCTTTTTTGAGGCGGCATAGGCCTCCGAGAGGCTTCGCCTGTTCCAAAAGAGGTCCAAAAATACCGCAGACTGTTTCCGGGCCTTGTTGATCAACCGAAACTTGTTGAATATGATTGCCCAGCAGGCGACGGAAAACAACAATAACAGGAACAACACAAAACGCACCATGGGTCCGGCATGAAGGACCAACTGAATGATTTCGCTATGATCCGATATGGGCATGATGATCTCGCAGCTTGGGTTTTGGCGGGCTCAGGCCCGCTTGGCTAAATGCATAATGTGTAACATTAGTAGGCCGTTCATTACTCAAAGATTTTCGGACGGCAATTAGCGACCACCAGTAGAACTGGTGGCATGAGGAAGGCCCCTGAAAGGGGCCAACCGAAAACCCTATCCGCAAACCGCGATTACAGGGACTGGCCCTGCAATCCAGACAGATACACCTCTTGCAACCCTCGGGCCAACACCCATACGGTTTTCGGTGCCGCCGGGGCGTGTGACGCTTTGGGACCGCGGGGAAGCGATGGCCTTGGCGGCACAAATCCTTCATGAATCGTAAGGGTTACACCCAGGGCGAAGCTACATAAGGTTTGTGTGGGTGTCAAGTCAAATTGAGGCCTTGTTGCAGCCGGTGCTGCGGCACGATTTCACGCTTTCATCGTCTCGTGTTTTCGTGCTACTGATTGTTGGTGGCTGTGTTTCAGTCAGGGCGAGCACAGGCCGGAGGATTCAAACGCGAGGGCTTAAAGAAAGGAAATCATGTGCCATGATTGAGGCCATTGTGGATTTGCTTTTTGAGGCAAGAATTCTGAAGGAACTGCCGCGCTCCGGGTATCATTTCCTGGGTGCCGGTCGTGAGACCGTGGCGGAGCACAGTTTTCTTGTGACCGTTGTGGGGTTTGTCTTATCCTGCATGCATCCCGATGTGAATCGGTTGAAGCTTCTTGAGATGTGCCTGGTACATGATTTGGCTGAATCGCGGACTGGGGACCTCAATTCGGTGCAGAAAAAATATGTGGTGGCCGACGAAAGGAAGGCTGAGAAGGATCTCTGCAAAAGCCTTGCCTTCGGGACGCACATGGCGGACCTTTTTGCGGAATTCCATGCTTGCCGAACCCAGGAGGCGAAACTGGCCCATGATGCCGACCAGATTGCGCTACTCCTGGAGTTAAAGGCCCTCAAGGACACGGGCCACAAAGGCCCGGAGCATTGGATCCCGCGGGTGTTGGCACGGCTGCACACCGACGGAGGCAAGAGACTGGGTCAGGGGGTATTGAACAGGGCCTTTGATGCATGGTGGTTTGATGAAAAATACGACCGCTCCAACTCTTGAGTCCATTGTCGGCCAGCAGCGTGCCGTACGTTTTTTGAGCAGGGCGATTGAAAAAGACCGGCTTGCCCATGCGCTGCTTTTTTCTGGAATTGACGGTGTCGGAAAGCAAACCGCCGCCACGGCCACGGCCATGGCCCTGAATTGCACGAACCGCCGTGCGGCCACAGCCTGTGGGGCGTGTCGCTCCTGTCGCAAGATCATTTCAGGCCATCATCCGGACATGATCTGGATCCAGCCGCGTGGGGCTTCCATTAAGATCGACCAGATTCGAGATGTGCAAAAACGCCTCATCTTTGCTCCTGTGGAGGGCCGACGCCGGGTGGTGGTGATCAACGACGCCCACACCATGAACGCCGAAGCATCAAATGCAATGCTCAAGATGCTCGAAGAGCCGCCTGACAACACCCATCTCATCCTGACCGCTCATCAGGCCTCGGATTTGTTGCCGACCATCGTCTCCCGATGTCAACCCGTGTCGTTTTCACCCCTTTCGTTGGACGTGATAACCGCACAGCTGACGGCCGCCAAGGGTCTGGATGAGCAGACTGCAGTCGCGGTTGCCCTGTTGGCCAAAGGCAGCCTTGGCAGGGCGATGCGGGCGGATGTCGGCAGGTGGATGGCGTGGCGGAAGAAACTAATGGAGACCATCACAGCCCTTTGCGATTCCTCCGTACACGCGCTTTTTGCCTTTGCCGAAGAGCTGGCATCTGATAAAGATAGGTTGGAAGACGCATTGGACTTGATAATGTTTTGGTTCAGGGACTTGTTGATGGCCAAGGTGTGCCCTGAAAAGATTACGAATCGGGATCTGCAACGCCTTGCTGAGCGCGATTCCGAACGTTTTTCCATCCATGACCTGGTGGAGAAAATGACACTGGTCTCAGAAACCCGACAGGCCATTACCCGCAATGTCAACCGCCGTCTGGCCCTGGAAGTCATGTTGTTGGGGCTGGTTGGAAAAAATGTCTCATCGCCGAAAGGTGACGCGAAGCCCTTTAAAAGAACATGAGCAAGATTGTCGGAATCCGGTTCAAACCCCAGGGCAAGACCTATGACTTTGACGTGGGCCATTTTGTCCTGACCCCGGGCACCCACGTGATTGTGGAGACGGAGCAGGGCATGGCACTGGGCACGGTCGCCACCGTTCCCAGGCCCGCCGGGGACAGGGCTGACAAACCCCCTTTGAAAAAGGTTTATCGGCTTGCCCATGAGGAGGACCTTAAGCAGCATGCCAGGAACCTTGAACGCGAAGCAGAGGCCCACGCCTACTGTCTGGAGTGCGTTGAAAAGCTCGGCCTGGTGATGAACCTGGTCTCGGTGGAAAGCCTTTTTGACGGTACGAAGCTGACTTTTTACTATACGGCGGACGGCCGTGTTGATTTTCGGGAACTGGTCAAGATGCTGGTGAAAAAATACCGTGTGCGCATAGAAATGCGTCATATCGGGGTGCGCAATCGGGCCAAGATGTGTGGCGGCATCGGCCGCTGCGGCCACGAGTTGTGCTGCTGTACCTTCATGAACAGCTTTCAGCCGGTTTCCGTGCGCATGGCAAAAGAACAGGGTCTGTCTCTGAATCCCAGTAAGATTTCGGGGCTTTGCGGGCGGTTGATGTGCTGCCTGGCTTTTGAGCACAATGCATACTGCGAGGCCAAATCGAAGCTGCCCAAGTTCGGCAAGAAGGTGCGGACCAAGATGGGCGAGGGCAAGGTGGTCCGTCAGAATATCCTGGCCGAAACGGTGACGATCCGGCTCGAGCAGGGGAGAGAAGTCAACGTCGGCAAAAACGACATTCTTCCCCCAAGTCAAAAAGGGGAGGTATCCCGCCGGGGAAAAACAACATAACGAGAGGAGAGACGGTCATGGCGCGTCGTTTTTATGTGACCACACCCATCTACTACGTCAACGCGAGGCCCCACCTGGGACACGCTTATACAACGATCGTGGCCGACACATTGAATCGCTTTTACCGGATGTGCGATTTTGAGACCTTTTTTTTGACCGGCACCGACGAGCACGGGGAAAAGATCGTGCTCGCGGCCAGGCAGGAAGGCTTGACACCGCTTGCTTATGTAGAAAAGATCAGCGGCCTTTTCAGAGGGCTTTGGCCTGAACTTAATATTGAGTATGATTATTTCATTCGCACGACGGATGGGGACCATATCAAGGTGGTGCGCCAGGTTCTACAGAACATCTACGATGCGGGAGATATCTACTTCAGCGAGTACGAAGGCGCCTACTGTTTCGGTTGCGAACGATTTTATACGGAACGGGAACTGGTGGACGGCCGGTGTCCCGACCACAAGACCATCCCGGAAGCGATCAAAGAGTCCAATTACTTTTTTAAGATGAGCAAGTACCAGGACTGGCTCATCGACCACATTGAGAGCAATCCGGACTTCATCACCCCCGAGCGTTACAAAAATGAAGTGCTGGCCTTTCTTCGTGAGCCCCTTGATGATTTGTGCATCTCCCGCCCGAAGACGCGCTTGAAGTGGGGCATTACATTACCGTTTGACGACGCCTATGTTACGTACGTGTGGTGGGATGCTCTTCTGAACTATATTTCGGCTTTGGGATATCCCGACTCGGAGAACTTCAAAAAGTTCTGGCCTGTGGTTCACCATATCGTGGCTAAAGACATTCTTAAGCCTCATGGCATTTACTGGCCGATCATGTTGAAGGCTGCGGGACTGCCCCTGTACCGTCAGCTCCACGTACACGGCTACTGGAATGTCGAGGAAAGCAAGATGTCCAAAAGCCTCGGCAACGTCGTGGACCCCCTGGAGCTCAAGAGCGTGTACGGGACTGACGCCTTTCGTTATTTTTTGCTGCGAGAGATGGTCTTTGGGCTGGATTCCAATTTCAGCGAAGAGGCCTTGGTGCAACGAATCAATGCGGACCTGGCCAACGATTTGGGCAATCTTTTCAGCCGCAGTTTAACCATGGTCCACAAGTATTTTAACGGGGTTGTCCCGGAAGGCAAGGCCGAAGGGGAAAGCCACCTGGAACACGACCTGCGTTCCGAGGCCCTGACCGCCATTGAAGCGTACACCGAGGCATTAGGCGAGTTTGCCTTTCACAGAGCTCTGATGGCGGTGTGGGAGTTCATCAATCGGATCAACAAGTATATCGATGTGACAGCCCCTTGGGAATTGGCCAAAAAGAAATCGCAGCATGGTCTTCTGGGCGTTGTGCTGTACAACATCCTGGAGGGGCTTCGGGTGATCGCGGGGCTGCTGTACCCGATCATGCCCAGGGCCTCTGTGGTGATGCAGGAACACCTGGGGATCACAGCGGCACAAGGTTTTCAGACGTTGGCCAGCCTCAAGACATGGGGAACGACCCAGCCCGGGGTCACCCTTCCCAAAACGGTCACGCTGTTTCCAAGGATTGATCTCAAACAGATGCAGCCCACAGGGGAGGGGCATGAACGTGATGTGCGGGGCGGCCCCGTTCCCGAGGAGATACCCATGGAGACGTTTCAGCAGGTGGTGCTTCAGGTTGCCACCGTGCTGGACGCGGAGCCGGTGCCCCGGTCCAAGAACCTGTTGAAACTTCAGGTGGACGCCGGTGAGCCGCGTACCGTGGTAGCCGGGATCGCTCGCAGCTATGCGCCCCGAGACCTGATTGGAAAACAAGTTGTCCTGGTTGCAAATCTCAAGCCTGTCAAACTGATGGGAGTTCTTTCTCAAGGGATGATTCTGGCGGCGGGGACCGATCACGGGACGTGCCGGCTGCTTACCGTAGATGGACCGGTGGAAGCGGGCACACGCATCAAGTAGTGAGCGTGCTTTCAGAGGAAGGCTTTGTAAGGCTACCCCTTCCAAAATCCGCCGCAAAAAAGCGAAGATCGAATTCTTTCCATACAAGGGAAGACGATCCGACTGCCGCGTGTAGGTTGTACAAAGCTCTTGTTGGGGTAGGGAGGTTCAGTAGGTATATTGCTCCGGGCCGCCATCGCGTTGAAACCGGAACGGCGGCCCGGAGCATGATCAAAAATGGCAATGTCCGGGCATCCTTAAACAGGATATGTGGACAAAATTGTTGGACGAAGGCCCGGAACAGCCGAGCTGCCTCGGCCATGGGCAACAACGGCCCTGGTGCCGGCCATTGTCAGCAATCGTGGCGAACTAAATGGCGTCTTTCAGACCCTTGCCCGGTTTGAAACGCACGACGTTACGGGCCTTGATTTTGATCTTTTCTCCGGTGGCCGGGTTGACCCCCTTTCTGGCCTTACGGCGTACCTTGGAAAACGTCCCAAAACCGACCAGTGTCAGCTTACCGTCCTTTTTCTTCAGTGCCTTTTTTACACTCGCGACAAACGCGTCAAGGGCCTTGTTCGCCGCGGCCTTTGAAATGCCCGCATCCTTAGCCATTTGCTCCACCAGTTCTGCCTTTGTCATTGCGTCCTCCTCCTTTTGTTTCTGGTTGTGGTTGTTGGGCTCGTGCTCCAAATGCCTTTTCGCCGTTACTTAGACGCAGCTTTTACAAAAGTCAAGCGATTTTAATCGATCATACCCAATAAAATCCAAGTCAAATGGGCATTGACGCCCCCCTGGGCATGGACAACCCCTGAGCAAGCTATTTTACCGGTTCCAGCGTGTGCCGCTGGCGGTCGGGAGGGCGTGGGGGCATCCTGCCATCGACCGATCCCCCTTTTCACAAACGCCAGTAGGCAAACCCCTGTTCTTGAGCCTCTTTCGGGCTATAAAACCCTTTCACATCTACCAGCACGGGGTGCTCGCCGTTGCTGAGCCTTTTGAGCCTTTCCAGGGTCAATGCCTCAACGTAGGGCAGGTGCTTGACCGCCAGGACCATCCCGTCATAGGGTTTGTTTTGCTCGATATCTTCAATCAAGTCGATGCCGAATTTCTCTTTGACCTCTTGATTGTAGGCAAACGGATCGTGAACCACCACGTCGATCCCATAGTCGGCCAGCTCGTTGTAGATATCGATGACCTTGGTGTTGCGAATGTCGCTGATGTTTTCTTTAAAGGTCAGTCCGAGGATCAATACCCTGCTGCCTTTGACGGCCCTCCCACGTTTAATCAACAGCTTCAGCGTGTTTTCGGCCACGTATTTTCCCATATGGTCGTTGATGCGTCTGCCTGCCAGGATGATCTGGGGATGATATCCCAGGCTTTCCGCTTTGAAGGCTACCCCGATACAATGGCCGCCCACCAGACCCGGCTCGAACTTCAGGAAGTTCCATTTGGTCCCAGCCGCCTCCAGGACGTCCCGTGTCCCGATCCCGAGGCGACCGAAGATCAAGGAAAGCTCATTCATCAGGGCGATGTTCAAATCCCGCTGGGTGTTTTCAATGACCTTGGCGGCTTCGGCCGTTTTGATGTCAGGGGCCACGTGAACGCCGGCCGGAATCACCGAGCCATAAAGTGCGGCGAGAAGCTCGGCAGTGTCCCCGGTGTCGCCAGAGACCACTTTCATAATCTTGTCGATCGTGTGTTTCCGGTCTCCGGGATTGATCCTTTCCGGGGAATACCCCACGTGGAAATCCTTTTTCCAGACCAGGCCGCTGGTGGCTTCCAAGATAGGGACGCAGACCTCTTCAGTGACTCCGGGATACACCGTGGATTCGTAGACAACCACGGCCCCCGGTTGAAGCCGGGCACCGATGATTTCCGTCGCCCGCCGAATGGGCCCCAGATCTGGCCGCCGGTACCTGTCGATGGGTGTGGGGACGGTGACGATCACCAAGTCACACATGCTCAGCTTTTCGGCCTCATGGGTAAAGGAGATACCCGCCTGTTTGAGGGTCTCGGCATCCACCTCCCTGGTCCTGTCTCGATGTGCTTGAAGTTCTCGAATCCGTTCGGGGTTGATATCAAAACCCACCACCGCGTACCGGCTCGCAAGCAAGGCGGCCAGCGGCAGTCCCACGTAGCCAAGCCCGACCACAGCCACACGTCGGGCCCGCGTTTCAAAATCGCCAATGTCCAACATCACTGCTCCTCCTTATGCCGTATCCGCTTTCGCCGAAAAGAGAATCATCGCCCCACGGCATTATGGCACAACGCGTTTTTATTGCCACTGATATAAAAAATTTATCACGTGATGTTTTCAAGGCGTCAAGCCGCAAAACGCCTATTGTTCTCAATGCGTGAGCCGCCATTTGAGTTTCTTAAGAGGGTTAAGGCCGTCGCCCCACTGCCACCATCCGGGTATTCATAAACCCATAGTCTCCCGGGATGTTGTGGGGGGAAAATCCCCGGTGAACGGTCACGCCGTCAAACCCGACATCCGTGATCAGTTCGCGAAGGCCTGCGGCGTCGTAAAGCCGAATGCGATAAGTTTGATCCCGGACTATGCCCTTGCTTTTACTCAAGACCATTTCCCGCGCGGCCAAGCCCCGTCCGTTCAGCCGGCGTTCCCGGCATACGACCCAATCATCCGACGCCTCGTGCCAGGTTCTTGGGGTCAAGGTATGGGCCACTTTTTCGGCGTCCGTCACATCCACCAGGAGCCATCCACCCGGTCGCAGGACCCGCCGGGCTTCTCCCAAGATCTGCCGGTCGCCTGCCGGGTCGTCGATATAGCCCAAGGAATTTCCCATGATCAGCGCATGGTCGAAAGCGCGGTCAGCAAGGCCTGTGTGCCTTGCATCGGCCCGGATACAATGAATCTCATAACCGCCCCCGATCGCAGCCTGTTTGGCCCGGTTCACCAGGCAGGCTGAATAGTCCACCAGGGTGCATCTTCTAAATCCCCGGGCCACCAGGGCCAGGGTGTGTCTGCCGTGGCCCCCGCACAGATCCAGGATTCGATCCGCCTGGCGGATGGGAACCAGCGCACAAATCAGATCCACTTCGCGACGGGTAATGTCTTCGTTGCATACGGAACGGGCATCGGTTGTCAAATAGACCTCGTCGAAAAGGTCCTTCCACCAATCTCGCGATACCTGTATGGCTGTCATTTCATTTTGATCAAAGGTTGTTGAACCCGAACAACCCGTCCGAAGCAATGATGGCGGGGGATCCGCCCCACGGCTGGGATCGCGCGATGTTGAGCTCTTCTTCCTCAATGTCCACAATGTCATCCAGTTCCCCGGAAAGCCACATCTTTTCCAGGGCCAGGCAGTCTGCCCATACGTCAAGCCCGTATTGTTTAAGCGCCGCCAATTGGTCAACGGTCAGCACCCTGGGCCTGAGCGCGATCCGGATCGGTCCCAGCAGATACGTAAAGTCGTTTTCCAGAGCCATCTTTTCCTGAAGGTCGATAACCTCCAAGATATCGCCAACCGGCATTTGTACCATGGCCTCATTGATGCGTCGTACCGCCTGGGATACCGGCATGTCCGAACGCAGCACCGCCAGGGGTTGAACCCCGCCGCCGCTTCCCACGTTTGTGGGCACCCCGCCGAACCGCCCCAAAAATCCCAAGAGGCCCTGAGGGCCCATCAGGCAGCGAAAATCAGTCTGGCATTGCTCCAGGGCCAGGGCGTTTTCTTGCGTGTTGACCACCGGGATGTCTTCGCTCCACAGATCCATCGGCACCTTTTGTTGAACGATGTAATGCCCCTTTTTAAGCGCCAGGGCGATGGCGTCATCTACATCCGGGTGCACGCCGCCGACCCGTACCCCTTTTCCCGAATATCCTCTTTCCGGTTTTAACACCAGGGTTTCCCAGTGCTCCCGGGTCCACTCCAACAAATCTGAAATGGCTTCTCCGGCGGGACCCTCCGTGCGCCGTGCATAAAATTGGCGGGTCCAGGGGGTGCGATCCACCACCGTCTTGTGGAAACGCACAGCCCGGGGCCCGGTCATGACCTCGAACATGCTCTTGACGTTGATGGGTTCCATACCGCGTGGATTGATGACGCAATTTTCGCTGACCGCCTGAAGCAGTGGGCCCAGGTCGTATTTTCGATGAAGATCCAGAAGCACATCCGTATTGAAATCCATGAAGATCAACGAAACCGGGCGGCCCCGCCAACAGACCCGGCCGTTTTGCAACTCCAGTTCCTGAGGGGCGCAAAGAACCCCGTCCACCCCCTCTACTGCGTTGAGGTGTTGGGCCAGGTTTCTGTTTTCCGTGACCGTTTCCAGGGTTTCTTCTTCGGCAACCACGGCGATCAGCCCGGTTGTTGCGCCGCAGCGATCTCGAAGCGCCTTTAAAAGCATTTCCACAAACCCGTGAATCGGGAACAACAAAGGGTGGTCGAAGTCAAGCTCCACCGGCATGGGCCGGATCTGTTGAAGCCTCTCCCAGACGGCTTTGCCAATGACCTGAGTCACCCGTTGATAGTCCCATCCGTCGGGACTTCCGAGGTTCCATTCAGAATGATAACCGACAAACTCTTTCAAATCGTCTCCTTGCCGGAATCCAACCCGGCGCCGCTCTTTTTCAGGCGTTGTTCAACCCAGTGAAAGGGCAACTGGCCGCCTTCAAGGAGGGCCCTGTAAAACCGGTCCCGGCCCATCTGCGGGCCGAGCGCGTCCGCCAGGCGTTTAATCTCGTAACGGCCGAGCGTGTAGCAGAGTTGATAGCCGGGGGTCAGGCGGAAACGCTGGACCTGCGCCGCGGCTTCTGCGGGCGTAAGACCGGCCGACACCAG
>JAFDGP010000092.1 GCA_019309245.1 Deltaproteobacteria bacterium
CCACTTTACGTCTTGTCCTAATAGTAGATCCATCTCTGGATAGAGATCACGATGAGCTGGCTATGAGGTCAGCCCGAACTGCTCAGGCTCTGTGTATATCCTGGTATCCGGGGTTTTTGAGAAAATCCTGGCGAGATCTTACAGGGGCCGAATGTGTCGCAGGGTAAGCAAGAAGATGCGACCGGCCCCAGATCTGCAAGATCTTAGGTTCCGGTACACAGAACGAGCTGATGACCTCTACTTTGGGCGGATGGCCCTTGGTAGGGGATTTTTTTTGCAAGGAGGTGGATGAAGATGCGGGATTACGCTTCCATCCGTGGCGCACTCTTGGAAATCGTCGATAGCCTCTCACGCGACACCGGCCGCAACGGCAGTAAAAAACTCAACGATTTGAAAGAAAAGTTGACACAAGAACAGTTTAATCTGGTCGTTATGGGCCAGTTCAAGCGCGGCAAGTCAACATTTATCAATGCCCTTCTCGGGGCCCACGTGGTACCGACCGCCATTGTGCCGCTGACCTCTATTGTGACCGTTCTTCAATACGGAAGCAACCCAAAGGGGGTCGTGCGCTATTCGGACGGCCGTACTGAAGAAATTCCCATATCGGACATTTCCAAGTTCGTAACGGAAAGAGAGAATCCGGAAAACACGTTGGGAATCAAGCAGGTTGACGTCTTTTATCCTTGCGACTATCTTCGCGACGGAGTCCGTATCATCGACACCCCCGGGGTGGGCTCGGTCTATCAGCACAATACGGATATCGCGTACAGCTACCTGCCATATGTGGACGCCGGTATTTTTCTCATCACGGCCGACCCCCCATTGGGCGGGTCGGAACACCGTTTCCTAAAAGACATCCAGGACTATGTGGATAAGGTGTTTTTCGTACTGAACAAGATCGATGTGGTCGATGACAAAGACCTCGACGAGGCCATGGCCTTCACAGCGGACGTGCTAGCTCTGGATCTTGAACGTGCCATCGACATATGGCCCGTGTCTGCGAAACTGGCTCTGACTGCCAAACTGGACGGCAGAGCCGATCAGTTGACAGCGTCACGCATGTTGGAGTTTGAAACGCGCCTGAAAGACTTTTTATACCACGAAAAAGGCAAAACATTTCTTCAGGTGGTCATCGCAGGCATCCTGCGTTACGTAGCCGATGAGACCATGGCCTTCAAGCTGGAACAAGAGGCCGCCAAGCTTTCGCTGGACGAATTGAAGGCCAAGATCGCCGAATTTGAGCGGTCCGCCCGGCAGATTGAAACCGATCGTGCCCAGAAAGGTTTTATCCTGGAAGGTCAGGTCAAAAATCTGCGGGACGTGCTGGACAACGATTTACAGGCCCTTAAAGAAAAGGAAGTCAGTGGGCTTGTCAAGGCCGTGGAGCTCGCCTTCGAAGAAAAGATGATCTGTCAACCCAGCAGTCGTGAGCTTGAAAAAGGTATGGAGCAGTTTGTATTTGACCGCATCCTAAGTCTCTTTTCCACGTTCAGGAACAAGGAGGCGCAAAAAATCGCAGAGGTCCTGGAGGGCATTTACCTGGATCTGGCCGGGCGAACCAACCGGACCATTGAACGCATCGTATCTCTGGCCTCGGATCTTTTTCACGTCGAACTGCGACCCTTTACCAGCGTTGAGAAGTTGACCACAAAAAGCGACTTTTATTTCATGCTGCGTGACGACCCCGACGCCACGGCCTTGATTCAATTGGGGATTCGATTTGCCTTGCCTACTCTGGTAACCAGGGGTATCATCCTCAAACGGATGCGCTCCATGGCCAGAGACATTTTCGAACGCCATTGTGGGCGTGTGCGATACGATCTAATCAGACGAATAGATGATACCACACGGGACTTCAGAAAATCGCTCAACGAAAAGATTGATTTGACCGTGTTGACCATCAGAGAGGCCTTGCAGCGAGCCGTGTCGTTGAAGGACAAGAGTGAGACCGAGGTGTCTCAGACTGTATCTCAATTGTCTGCTCGGCTGACCGCTGTAGAAAAGCTGCGTTCGGAATTGCTTCGCTACCAGAAACAAGTAGAGCAGCTCTAGGAGATGTGACCGTGCGGCCGGACCGCGAAAAGATATTGCTTGATACCCTCAGAAGGCTGTTGAGACGCGGGGCGGTCGCGCGCTTGAAAAACCTCGTCGCCAAATCCCATACTGCGGATCTGGCTGCGGTTTTCCCCTTGCTCCGGTCGGCCGAGCAGGAACGGCTCCTCGCTCTTATCCGTGACCCAAAACAAAAGGCCCGGCTTTTCAGTGAGTTGGAAGACGATATCCGCTCGGCCTTGCTGCAAAGCATGTCTGACAACGAAGTGGCCGAGATTGTGACCCATATGTCCAGCGACGATGTGGCAGCCCTGATCGCCACCCTACCCGACCAGCGCGCCAAGGCGGTCCTGGAGCGGATGAAGCGGGAAGATTCCGAGGAGGTTCATGAACTGCTTGCCCATGACCAGGAGACCGCAGGTCGGATTATGGTCCCCAATTTCGTCGCCTTGCCTGAAACCACATCCGCCAGAGAAGCCGTAGCAGTCCTGCAAAGACAATATGCCGACATTGAGATGCCATTTTATCTTTACGTTGTGGATGATCACGGACGACTCCGCGGAGTGGTCTCGTTGCGGCAACTGGTGGTCGTGCCGCCGGACACGGCCCTAAAATCCATTATGCGTACTGATGTAGTCAGTGTCCATACAAGCACGGATCAGGAAGAAGTCGCCGGGATCGTCGCTCACTACAACCTGCTGGCCATCCCGGTAGTGGACGACAATAATTTGCTGGTGGGTATCGTAACCGTCGACGACGTCATCGACGTCATTCAGGACGAAGCCACCGAAGACGTCCTGAAAATCGCTGGTATCACAGGGGCCGGGGCCTACGTCGAAACCCAGTCCATTTTGAAAAGCATTCACAAACGCCTTCCATGGCTCCTGGCTGCCTGGGTCGGGGGCGTTGTCGCCTCGTTTGTAGTAGGGCATTTTCAGCAAACCCTGAGCAAGCTCATCTCGCTGGCCGCCTTTATGCCCATCGTCATGGGCATGGGCGGAAACGTGGGCACCCAGACATCCGCCAGTATCATCCGGGGGCTGGCCACCGGAAAGATTGATCTGGGTCAGGTCAAACGGGTCATCCTTCGGGAGTTTTCCATCGGATTCTGCCTGGGGTTTGTTTATGGGTTGATGCTGTCTTTGTTCGCCAACTTGAGGTACGGATTCGGCCTATGGAAACTTGGGCTGGTTGTAGGGCTGGCCATGATCTGTTCAATGACCCTGGCCGCCACCTTTGCCTCATGCCTGCCCCTGGTGCTTCATCGTTTCCGTATCGATCCCGCGGTAGCAAGCGGGCCCTTCGTGACCACCTGCACCGACATCTTGAGCGTCCTTTTCTATTTTAAGATCGCCTCATTCTTTCTCCCCCTCTAAAACCTCTCATTTCGCGGCCTGACAAATGATTCGGCATGCGTGTTGCATGCTTTATCACAAGAATATTTTGTAACAAAACCCCTTGACCGACCCATCCCGGTCCAATGAGACAAAAAGGAGCAGTATGAACAACTTAAACCGATCTTTTTCAAGCCCGACCACCCATGCTGTGCTGTTTCTGTTTTTTTTGTTACTGATGAGCTGGCCCCTTTTGACCATCGCCGGCCAGGGCGAATCGCCTCGCACTGTGCCGGTATTTCTCTTTGCATTGTGGGGCGCTATGATCGCGGTCTTGTTTTCCATGGCCAGGCACTGCCGAAAAGACATGCAAAACCAGACAGACTCAGCGCAGGAGCCTGAAGCGAATTGAGCACCTTGAGCCCTTTGACCATTTTGGCGTGTTTCTGCCTGTATGTGGCTGTGCTGTTCGCCATCGCCTGCTGGGTTGAACGCCAGGCGCAAATCAAGGGGAAAAACCCGGCCGACCACCCGGTCACCTATGCCCTGTCTCTGGCCGTTTACTGCACCACTTGGACCTACTACGGCAGTGTGGGCAAGGCCGCCACTTCCGGTCCCTTGTTTTTAACGATCTATCTGGGCCCAACCCTTTGTATCGTGTTATGGTGGACGGTACTGAGAAAGCTGGTCCGCATTAAATCAAGATATCATATCACCAGTATCGCGGATTTCATATCGGCACGCTACGGACGATCTCAGGCCCTAGCCGCGCTGGCCACCGTGGCTGCCCTTGTGGGGACCACCCCGTACGTCGCTCTTCAGCTCAAGTCCGTGAGTGCCACCTTCTCGCTGCTCGCCCCTGGCGGCGGCACGCCCTCATGGATTACAGCCAATGTTGGTCCTATCATCGTGGTACTCATGATCCTGTTTACGATTGTATTCGGTGTTCGGCGCATCGACCCGACGGAACGCCACCATGGTATGGTCGCCGCGGTAGCCGTTGAGTCCGTGGTCAAGCTGGTCGCCTTTTTATGTGCGGGCGTCTTTGTGACCTACGTGATGTTCGACGGATTCGGGGATATTTTTCAGCGCCTCAACCAGAGTCCCTTCCGCCAGTGCCTGAGCTTTTCAAGAATCGGCGATACCCCGTATGTGACGTGGATGAGCTTTCTGATCCTCGGCATGTCGGCCATTCTGTTCTTGCCCAGGCAATTCCACGTGGCTGTGGTCGAAAACTCCAGCGAGAAGAATATCTTGTCTGCGATCTGGCTCTTTCCGCTCTACATGCTTTTAATTAACGTCTTTGTTATTCCCATTGCCATGGGTGGCCTTCTGGCAGGTCTTCCGGTTAATCAGGCAGACACTTTTGTCTTGCGCCTTCCCATGCAATCCGGCAGGACCGCTCTGACGTTACTGGTCTTTTTGGGTGGGTTCTCGGCCGCAGCGGGTATGGTCATGATTTCGGCCATGACCATTGCCACCATGACCACCAACCACCTCCTTCTTCCCCTGTTGGAATCCTTAAACTTGTTTCGAGGCCTCAGGCGCCGCATGCTGCAATGCCGTTGGGTGGCCGTGGCAGTCTTTATCCTGATGGGATTCTGGTTCGAACGTCGCGTGGGCGAATCCTATATGCTTGTCAACATCGGGATCATCTCCTTTGCGGCCGCTCTCCAATTTGCCCCCCCTGTACTGTTAGGGATCTTCTGGCCGAGGGCCAACAAAACAGGCGCCATGCTGGGCCTTGGGGCCGGGTTTCTGGTGTGGTTTTACACCATGCTGATCCCCGCGTTGGTCAAGAGCGGCTGGATCGCCTCGGGAGTGCTTGCACACGGGCCTTTCCATCTCTCGTTTCTCAGGCCCGAGCACCTGTTCGGACTCAACCACCTGGACCCCATCAGTCATACGGTCTTCTGGTCCCTGTTTTTTAACGTAGGCTTGTTGGCTTTCGGATCGCTGAGTTTGAAACAACGCAAAGAAGAAAGGCATGTTGCTGAATCCTTTGTCGCGGTCCTAAGCACCTCGCAGGAGGCCGTGCCCGCCTCTTGTATGAGCAGCCCCACCATCCCGCTGGAAGACAAAAAGGAACGTATCGTTGATATGCTCATGCAGTATTTCCCGGAAAAGGATGCCCTAGATATTTTTGCCCGGTGTACCGCAAACGCAGGCGTAAGCGGTAAGGTTCGGATATCGATCGAAGCGTTTTCCAGGCTGGCAGCCGAAGTGGAAAAGGCGCTCTCCGGCTCCTTCGGCTCAGCCGCCGCACACCGGGCCATTCAGCAGTGCAACTTGTTCACCCCGGAAGAAACCGACTCTCTAAAACAACTGTATAGCCAGATCCTGGCCAAAATGCGTCTTGCCCCCGAAGACCTCCAGAAAAAAGTGGACTACTATCAGGAAAGGGAACGGCTTCTTAACGAACATGGGAAAGAGCTTGAAGAAAAGATCGCTCAACTGGACCGCGAAATCCAGGTAAGAAAACGGGCCGAAACCGCCCTTCGAGAAAGCGAGCAGCGCCTTAAAACCATTCTCCATTCCGTGGAGACCGGCGTGGTGCTGATTGACGCGGCCAGTCACGTGATCGTCGATGCCAACCCAGTGGCCGCCACCTTAATCGGCCTGCCCAAAGATCAGATCATCGGGCGGGTTTGTCATCAGTTCATCTGTCCTGCCGAACAGGGCCGATGCCCCATTACCGATCTCGGAAAGCGGGTGGAAAAGGCAGAAAAGGTTCTGGTTAATGCCAAGGGAGAGACGATCCCGATCTTAAAGACCGTAACCTCCATCCAAATCGACGGCCGCGATCATCTCATCGATAGCTTTATCGACATCACCAAACTCAAGCGCGCAGAAGAAGCCCTGCGGCGCAGCCAGGAAAAGTACCGTGCCCTCAGTCAAGCCTTGTCTGATGGTCTGACGGACGTCTTTCAAGCGCTCAAGGAAATCGCCGCTGGAAACCCGGATATCAGGATCTCAGAATCCTCTGAGTTGAGTCTGATTGTCGAACTCAAGCACATGGTAAATCAAACGGCTGAAAACATAGCAGAAATTGTTCAGTTGTCCCATGAATTCGCCATGGGCCTGGCAGAGCATTTCGACACCCTCGATCGAGTTTCAAAAGGTGATCTGACCGCCCGGGTATCAGGCACCTCGAATGTGGATTTGCTGGAGTCCTTGAAAAACGTGACAAACCAGATGATAGAAAGCGTAGCCAAGGAAATCACCGAGAGAAAGCGGGCCGAAGAAAAGCTCTCAAAGGCTATGGAGGCGGTTGAAGCAGCCAGTCGTGCCAAAGGACAATTCCTGGCCAATATGAGCCACGAAATTCGCACCCCGATGAACGGGGTCATCGGGTTTACGGATATGCTGCTTGAAACCGACCTGGATGAGGAACAGTTGAGTTTTGCCGAGACGATCAAGCGAAGCGGCGAGGGACTACTCGCACTGATCAACGATATCCTTGATTTTTCCAAAATCGAGGCAGGCCAGATGGACCTTGAAACTGTGAAATTTGACCCTGAGGTCACCGTCTTTGATGTGTGCGAACTCGTTCGGTTTAAAGTAGACCAAAAAGGCGTCGAGATCCTGGTTCGCATCAGCGACGACGTGCCCCCTTTTGTTTCCGGGGACCCTGCCCGTTTCCGCCAGGTCCTTCTGAACCTTCTTGGAAATGCAGCCAAGTTTACGCAAGCCGGGGAGATCGAGCTTTCTCTGGACGTGCTGGAAGAATCCCATGACGAAATCAAAATCCATGTAGCCGTACGGGACACGGGTATCGGCATTCCAAAAAAGAAGCTGGACACCATATTCGAAGCATTTCAACAGGCGGATACGTCAACAACGAGAAAGTACGGCGGTACAGGCCTGGGGCTGCCCATTTGCCGGCGCATCGCCCGTCTCATGGGTGGTGATGTGTGGGCGGAAAGTGAACCCGGCAAAGGCAGCACCTTTCATTTTTCGGCCACGATGAGACGATGCGGGAAAAAGTCTGAAACACGGCATGCCCCTGTTGTGCTGGATCAAAAAAAGGCCCTTGTCGTAGACGACAATACCAACAACCTCGCTATTGTGACCCATCACCTGGAATCCGCCCGGGTCCGCACGACCGCTTTGTCCAGGGCCGACAAGGTGGTTGAGACTCTTACGGAGGCGGCACGGATGGGGGATCCCTTTGATGTCTGTGTCCTGGATATCCAAATGCCGGCGGTAAGCGGCTACGATCTGGCCCGGATGATTCGGAACGCAAAATCGGAGATTGCCCGCATCCCCCTTCTTGCCCTTTCTTCCTCCACCGAACGGGATGCCAGCACATGCCTTGAGGCAGGGTTTGACGGGTTTCTGCCCAAACCCGTATCCCGGGGCAAACTCCTGGACATGATACAAAGGCTGCTGGGGAAAGAATCCCCTGCTACGAAAAAGAAAAAGCGCGACGCGATCGTCACACAACACAGCATCCGGGAAGAGGCCAAACATTCCGCCCGGATCCTGTTGGCGGAAGACAATCCCGTAAACCAGAAACTGGCCAAACTCGTCCTGACCAAAGCCGGTTATAATGTTGAAGTCGTCAACAACGGCCGGGAGGCTGTGGAAAAATACCGACAGGCCCCAAATGCATTCGACCTCATTTTCATGGATATCCAGATGCCGGAAATGGACGGCATACAGGCCACCAAGGCTATCAGAGAAGCGGAAACCGGCCTGAAGGAAGACCCGGGAGACTCCCCGGCCGCCGACAACAAGGCTGCCTCCGCACCAGCCGCCCCCCCGCCCGGACGTGCCACGCACATCCCGATCGTGGCCATGACGGCCCATGCCATGAAAGGAGACCGTCGCCGATGTCTTGAGAGTGGAATGGACGACTATATTACCAAACCCATTAAGAGGGAGGCCGTCTTTGAGGTGATCGAGAAGTGGGTCTCCGGAAAAAACCGACCGGGCCCAGACAATGCCCGCAACGGTTTTAATCGCAACCGGCCGTGAGGCTTCCGGATCCCAACGACCAATTTTTTTCTTGACACCCACGATATTGTTGCCTAGAGTGCCTACCGCACAATATATAGTTAGTTTCCATCCATAAATGGCCCTTTTTCCTCTGAGCGGCGTTCTCCGCGGGTTTCCGCCTGCGACGTACGCAAAGTACGCCTCGGCGGAAACCCTTGTGCGGCCTTGCTCAGAGAAAAAACTGCTCATTTATGAATTGG
>JAFDGP010000093.1 GCA_019309245.1 Deltaproteobacteria bacterium
TCCCCGAAGGGCCAAAAAAACGAAGATCAAAATGGATCTGCCCACGCTGAAGCCAAGTGAAGGGTTTCAACCAGCGTTTTTGTCCAACACGCTGCAATCATGCCATAAGAGTCCGATCTTCGTTTTTTTGGCGGTGGATTTGGGCCAATTCGGTGGAAAACATGCCATGCTCCATGGCCTTGTCTGACGCCCACCGAAAGCACCTGAACATCAGCAAAGCAAGGTTTACTGGGATTCATGACACCCCGAGCAGGCCTTGTGTCCTTCATGGCAGCCCAGACACACGCTTTGAGCGGAAAGATCCTCGTCCGCCTTTTGCCTGTGCACCGCTACAAGGCTCGCATCCACGGGGTGGCATGTGCGGCAAAGCGCATCGTCCGGATTCAGAGCGGATCGGCGCATCAAGCGATCCAGGTCCAGCAAGGGACCGCGGCACTTGGGACACATCTTCCAGTCCTTGTCACCGATGATGCGACATGTTGGGCAATAGGTCCTGCCGGATAGCAGGGTTGGGTGGCCTTTCGAAGCAGGACGGGCACGGTGGATGCTTTCCCCTTCGTGGCATGAGGTACATCGGGCATCAGAGCGGCGCTGTGTTAAAAAGGCCTTGTGTTTTTCCTTTGCAATGCCGCCATTTCGCCTAAGGGGTTCCCCCCGAACATGGCACGAGAAGCAGTCGCGGTCTTCCACGGCCTTGTGCATGGCCCGTACCTGCGGGCTCTTGCTGTGGCATATCGTGCAGCGGGGTTGAGCCCGCAAAACGCAGACCCCCAAAAAAGAGGCTACCAGGACCAGAAGAAATACTGGAACAGCCTTCATCTTCTTCAGAAACCTCCTTTTTTCACTCCGGGTTGTTATGTTTCATGATATGCCATTATATCGGTTTTACCTTGATTTAGGTCAAAAGCTACGCGCTGGACGCCATCGACTGGTTTGATGAGGCAAGAAAAGACAAGCCCCTTAAGGCAGACGTCACCAGATTCCTCAAGGTCTCACAAATGGCCAATATGGAAAGTCGCCCTTCCGTGGGGCTGGGAACGGACATCCGGTTCGAATCCGAAGACCTGACCGGTTTTGCCCTGGCGCTTGACAATCAGGTTCTTCATCTTTCCATCTTTTCCCACAAAAACAGCGGGAACCGCCCCGGGCATATCTCCCGGATTCAGCGGTTCAGCCACAGGAGGAGGTTTCGGTCATGACCTTCACGAAGTGGATCATAACATGGCCATGGCTTTCTGCAGACCACTTGGCTTCGAAGCAAGAGGAGAAGGCCAGAAAAAGAGGGACGCAAAGTCAAGAGGTTAAGGATCTGAAATGGAAATCCAGAATTTTGAAAAAAGCAAACGAGACAGAAAGGAGTCATCATGAGCGCACAAATTATCAAGTATAACACCAAGCAAGGGCAGCCTATATTCGATTGGGACTGGATGCGGTGTGAGATCGACCCGGAACCCATGGAAATCCCGGTCATGGGGACCGTGGCCGCAGGCAGGCCCATTGAGGCCATCCCTTACCGGCAGACCATCTCGATTCCGAAAGACATGGTCGGACGGTTCCAGGTGTATGCCCTTACGTATTTTAAGCATCCCTTGACCCGCCGGACTTGGACCGATAGGGGGGCGTCAGAGGCGGAGAAACCGAAAAAACTACTTTGTCACGCGCAAGACCATGGAACTGCTGTTAACCAATCGCGGCTCATAGGCATATGAGGGCAGCCCCATGAACTCACCCACGGAACTGGGCACCAGGCTGTAGTACAAAGCGGCCGTGATCGTCACGGAACCGGCAGCAACGTTCTCCGGCACGGTCCAGGAATAGCTCTCGAGCCTGGTTTCCTGGGGACCGATTCGATAATCAACCTTGGTGTTGTCCGCCGTATACCACTGGCAGATCGTCATTCTCCCCTCAGGGTCAAAAAAGGGCCGGCGAAAGATCCTGACGCCGTCGGCAATGTTACCGTCCCGGCTGACCCCTCTGTATCCTTTCACCTGCATGATCTCTCCCATGGCCTGGTAGGCAACCGCTTTGGAATCGGAAATCGTATATTCCTCACCAGCAAAACCCTTCTTATCAACTGCAAGATCACAGCTGTGACCTTTGCTGTCGGTAGCTTTGACATGCAGCCAAAGCATTCTTTCTTCTGTGGAGCCTGATGGGATGTAGTGTCCCACCTTGCCGTTAAAGAGCTGGATTCTGATTTTTACCCGCGAGCCGGGAGCCACTTCACGATTTTTCGTATAAAGCGCAATATCAACCGAGCCGGTCAGCTTGCTGCGAAAATGTGGCCCGTGAAAGACATGATGGGCTATATCATCCCGTTGCTTACCGCTTCCGGCCGATTTCCCGGGGGCGCGATACATGTGACAATCCTGGCACCTGATCCCTTTTTCGCCGTAGATGCTCGCCTTCCATTCCCGATAAGTCTCTTTGACCCAGGCGCCATAGGGACTTTGTTCATCATGACAGGTGGCGCATAATTTGGCGCTTTGGGTAAAAAGGGAAACCCGACTTTTGTGGAATCTGCTTTCTGCATCACCACGTGACCCCATCTTCACCCGCCCGGGATTAATTTCATAGCTAAAATTGAAGGGATCTTTTTCCCTTGAACCAGTAATGGTATGGCAGATCTCGCAGCTCACTCCCTCATTGACCCGGGTGCCAGCCTCCGGCGGTTTTGGAGGAATATCGCCTGCCAAAAAAGCCAGAGGGCCATGGCAAGCAACACACCCTGCCTTTACCCCAGCGACCTTTTTCAATGTAAGGGCGTGAGGCAAGGCCAGCTTAAAATACTCTTTATCGTCCCATGAATGGGTAAAAGACCGGGACATCAGGCTCTGGTTCCATTCCTGATAAATTTCACGGTGGCACATACCACACTTGCTGGGTTTCTTGAAATCGTCATAGGTCAGCTTCCCCATCTCTGCTGCCGGAGAAGAAAGAGGTAAGACAATGCAGCCGATCAAAAACGACCCGAGGAAAAAAACCAACCGTTTCATGGCACACAAAAAAAGGCCTGCCCCGCCTTGCAAAACAAGCCCGTTACGCTCATTTGGCGTCCCCAAAGGTGCTCATCATGTACCCGTGTGCCATAATTCGCATCCAATAGCACCACAAATACATCGAGTTTTATCCGACAAAAAGGCACAAACAGCCTAAAATCATTACAAAATTATAAAACCACGCCGATACACCGAAGGAATCCAGGCAATATGGTAAAGCTATGTTTAATCGTCCTTGGACATCTGGTACTCGCAGTAGCCGCAAAACCTACCTCCATCAGGGTATCCTTCGTCGAACCTCCATTGTTCAATCAACTCATACAACTCATCTTCTTTGTCTTGGTTTTCGTAATAATCAAGAATTGCGATAACAACGTCCCCGGTTTCTATCAGGATCGGAGTACCACATCTGGCACATGAATCCATACAATCGAGCACAGAAAAGCTGTCTTCAGAAATCGAACCGTCCTTCAGTTCTTCAATGAAGTCCTCGATTGATCCTGGAAGCACCGAAGATCTGGCTTGTGCCGTGATTTCATCCCATTCTTCCTGAATTTTACTATATACGGCCTTAATGCCAGCTTTTCTGCTCACCTCTGAGGCGACCAGGGCGCTGTACACCGCCCATTCGGTGTATTCTTTCCGTAAAGGTCTGCTCTTGACAACCTTGCCCACGTATCTTGGGCAAGAGTCCTAATCTGTATCTCACAAGGAGTTGTTTCCTCGGATCCGATATATCTTGGTTTAAGCATCGCTCTGACATGAATCGCTCTGTAACCGTCCGGGGCGGGATTTATTACTGTTTCCTTAATATCATTGATTTCCAAATATCCTTGCTGTTGCCTCAACATCTCAACAACTGCCTCCGAATCTGACAAATTATTGCATACGATTCTTATCCCAATGATATCGACTATCTTTTCGAAGGCTTCCCCTATTGCATATCCTTTCTTGACGGCTTTTTTCCAAATTTTCGCCGGCCTCTTGAGCCTCGCATCCGTAAGCCTAGCTCTTGTTCCTTGCATAGACCTTATTTGACCAAGCCTCAACACCAACAGATCTTTCATGCCCTGTAACGCTGACTCAAGATTGTCTTTTCGCTTCTCGTATTCCCCAAGGAACTCTTTTGGTGCATCCTTTTTCATTGCTGGCCCGGCCTACCTTGTCGCATGGGAGATCTCTAGATTTTGTCTTTGCCCATCCATTTCTTTTCCATTTTGGGCGATGGCATGATCAGTGTACTCAAGGAAACATATTCAAAATTTGAAAATAAATACCTGACAAAAGCTCTTATTCCGTCCGAATCGTTTAAAAAAGCCTCAATTGAACCGCTTCTTTGGCCAAATTTTTCGTACGCCATTAGCGCAAACTGACCAGCAGGATAATGATACTCACTGTCTTTGCCGTCTTTTGCCGCTTCAAGCATTGTTTGCCACCAATTCGCTCCGTCTAGCCCCACGACTCGTTTAACTGGCCCTCTCAGAAAATCGCAAAAGCCCTCTCCCCACCCCTCGTTCCTATAATGCAAAGGTGAACACCTAAAAAAGGGATGAACCAACTCATGAGAGCAAGCATCCATCGGTTCATCCGGTTTTTTTAAATAGTTCCAGGGTATATTCACCCAGTTTGGTAGCCAACCTGGTTGGCATTCTTTGCCGCCCTCATTATCAGGATGTCTGTAACCAACAACGGTTCTTTGTTTAAATGAATATGTCGGATTCAATCCTGTAATATATTTTAAATAATCCATAATTTCTTGTAGTTTCTCGACTACTACTTCCGAGGTTCGGCTGAATTCCCTGGGATAAACAAAAACTATGTCTGGACGCTCTAGAAGCTCAGTACAGTAAGAATATCTTTCCTGCCACGTCTTTTTTTCGGCCTTATTCATTTTGAGTTAATGGGCTTTTGCCAATTCGCAGCTTTTATCCCTAGTAAATGAGCCCCACCTTTCTCAATTTTCTGAAGTGAACGACCAAGGTGAGTAAATAATGGCGATTAAAGAAAGATTCTGCGTGGAATTCATGGTTATCGCCATTGACATCAGGGAGGCATAAAGTGAAATCCCCAACTGGCCCCCCCACTCGCTGCAAAGTATTGTTGTCGATTTCAGAGATAATATGATCTCTGGTGACACAGGCGAATCTGGTTTTAAATGAATCTGAGCATACAAAGTGTCGGCATCGATGTTCTTGGTCATCAGGCTTTTCCTTCCACCATGGCGTATTAACGATCACTGCCATTGGGATTTCGTGACTGAACTGAACATATCGGCGCAGAGTCGTCACATACGATTTTTCATACCTTTTCTTTAGCAGTTCGATGCTTTTCCATTCCGGAGAAATATCACGAGCTTCTCGGGTAAATACGCCAGAACCAAACATCAACGCTGAAGCACCATAATTGGCTTCGGCTTCGAGTGTTTTCTGAAAGTCTGGATGAAGTGTCTGCGCAGTATCACCGAGAAAAAAGGGACGATGCCACTTAAGGATTGTGTGTGTAACGTCATGGAACGACGCCCATTCTTGCTTTGGGGCTGGTAAGGATGAATCAACATAGATTCGATCTCTGTCGGGAAGCCAAACCGCTGCAAGTTTAATCTTTTCCTTAATCTTGGAGAGAATCCTCCCTTTTACTTTAACGTGATGCCAGAATCGGCGCAACAGTCCAGGATCTTCGAGGTTGTAAAAATCGCGATCAATCTTCAAAAATTCCAGCAGGTCATGTATGAGAAAAGGAGGCTCTCTCAGTCCAGCCTCCTTTAATGTCTTGACTACTGCCTTGTCTATCTCTTTCCTCGTTTGATCATCAATCACTGACCATTGTCCTCGGCTCTTAAGAACCTTACAAAGTTATCAAGTGTTTTTCGCTCTTCATCTGTCAATTTTGAAAATGATTCCGATTGAGCTGCAAACTGAGATGCCTCCTTTTGCATAGTTGGAGACACTTCTCTTATTGCGCCTGCGAGGACAGCCAATTTTCTTTGCGACACTTTGTAAAACTGACTCAATTTGTGGAGAATTAAAGGTGTCGGCTTGTACGTTGGACTTCGCTCCATGGCGATAACATCAGCACGGTCAATTCCGGATTTTTTAGCAAATTGATCTATGTCGAGACCCTTATCTCTGCGAAGACCTCGAACCACCTCCCTGAATACGAATCGAATTGTTTCGCCGTTGTCGTCCCCATCGGTCATTTCAATAGAAAGGCGACGATTAAGGGCTTTTGCAATTCGGTTAAGCATCGACAAAGAATGGCCGTTATAATCTGCGTCTTCCAGGCGACTAATGACAGATTGGGTCGTCCCAACTAGCCTTGCCAACTCCTTTTGAGTCATGTCTGCCTCATTGCGAAGCTCGTAAATTGTGCGAGCCACCTCGGCATTGACACGCTCGGCTTGTAAAGAAGCTTTCCGTTCTGGGTCATCGCCGACATATCGTCGGTGCAGAATCTCTATACCATTATTTGTATTTTTGTTTTTATCCATGGCAGTCACCCCCTATATGTATGCCTTGTAGGATTCTCCACGAATCGCTTCATGCGATTGACCGCGAGTTCGATTTCCTTGGAGGGCACCACCCTCTCTTTGACTAATCCATGCGATATTATTGCCTTTTTTTCATTAAAAAAGTAGAGCATCCTATATTGTACCCTCTGGAAAGCAGCCCGTAATTCGTATATTTTATCCCTAAGATAATCGGCCTCAGGTCGGCTCAGTTCATAGCCCATTTCCGCTAAGCGTTCGACTTTCACAATGCACTTATCCTGGGCTTTTGGAGGTAGCCTATCCAACCAATCAAGCAATGGGCACGTGCCGTCATCCTCAGCAAACAGGATTATGTCCGTTTTTGGCATCTCATTTCAGCTCCTTTAATGGCAAGATAGCAATTTTGCGATAAGCCGTCAAGAAAAATATTGCAATTTTGCGATTTTTTGGGTTGGATTGAAGTGTGTGTCTCCGCTACCCTTATAATGTTTCAGTCCAATCTGGATCCGGCCTTTGAAGCCATTATGTCGGCCTTTGATTACATTCATTCCCAGCAAAGCAAGGTCAAAGGCGTAGCAAGGATGAAACAAAATGTTTTGAGTGGGTACCGTGCCAGCGGAAGGGCTCCATATGGTTACCGCCTGAAAGACGTCGAGCTGGGTCAACACAGAGACGGGCATCCGATTGTAAAAACCATACTGGAACCCGACCCGGATACCGCCCCTATTGCCCGAGAATATTTCAAGAGACGGGCACTTGGTGAAACACGTATGTCCATTTTGAATGATTTTTACCGCCGAGGAATTCCATCACCCAGCGGCCGTCAAAAATGGCCCATCACCACGGCAAAGGCTATGGAAGACAATCTTGAGGTCTATGCGGACACACCGTTTTCAATCGGCACAATGAGCGTGTCAAAGAAAGAGGCAGGCTGATCGGTTACGTCGGTGGAAAGAAATGGCGTCCCAAGGAGGAGTGGGTTGTGAAAGAAAACACACACGAGCACTTGGTTGATGCGGATACAGCAGATCGAATACGCAACATGAAACAGAGAGGGTTGCGGGACACACCAAGCGGTGCAAAACGCATCTATGCCCTATCAGGCATTATGAAGTGCGCCTTGTGCGGTACGAACTACACCGGTGATAGAGGAATTTACCGCTGTAATGCCTCGACGAAACCAGGAGACAAGTGTCCCAATAACGATATCTCTCAAAGAAAAGTTGAGCGCGCAGTCTTTGGTGTGATAAACACTCAAATATTGAATATCAATAATATCAGAGCGGTTGTTAACAGGGTTAAGAAAATGTTCCAGGCCAACGAAACCGAGATCCCATCTTTGGCAAAGAGACTTGCCCAAATAGAAAATGAAATCCGAAGGGTCATGAAGCTCTACCGCGTGGGCACCATTGACGAAGACCTTGTCCATATTGAGCTGGTCTCTTTACAGAAACAAAAGAAAGCGATTCAAGAGAATCTGGATAACCTGAAGGCGGCACATGGTGCGGTGGATGTTTCGGATGTTGAAATCAGGACGGCTGTCGGCAATTTCAAAGACGAGGTCATGCACGCAGACCCTAAAATACGAAAGAGGGCCATTCGGGCCCTCTTCAAAGAGATTTGGATCCATCCCAAAAAGGGGGCTCCGTGGAAAAGAATATTAGAGTTAAAAGGCGTTTGTGTGCCTTTAACACGGTTATCGGTGGCGTCCCCAACCGGATTTGAACCGGTGTTGCCGGCGTGAAAGGCCGGTGTCCTGGACCAGACTAGACGATGGGGACGTATGCGTTTGTGGTGGGCCGTGCGCGGCTCGAACGCGCGACTCTCTGCTTAAAAGGCAGATACTCTACCGACTGAGTTAACGGCCCTTGTAAAATTGATATTTTAAACACTGGACCTCCGGACTGTCAAGAAAGAAAAAGGCGCTATTGGCTATTGAAGCAAAGTTGACAAACCTGGGGCGGTGTCCTATAAAATGCTTTTGTATTGCAAATGTTGAAAACCATCTTTTTAAAGGAGCAGCATCATGGAAGAAGGCGTATTGGACGTCAATGACAGCA
>JAFDGP010000094.1 GCA_019309245.1 Deltaproteobacteria bacterium
AGAAAGGTGCCGGACTCGGGATCAGCGGCCCCTTGTCGAATCATGCAGACCTTTCCTTTGACCTTCAGGATGTGCCCGACATGGTGCCCGCCCTGGCGATCGTGTGTGCCTTTCGACAAGGTAAGAGCATCCTAAGACACATTGCGCACCTGCGGGTCAAGGAATCGGACAGGGTAGCTGCGCTGGCCAACGAGTTGAAGAAGCTGGGGGTTCGCGTAGAGGAAAAACAAGACCGGATGACCATTCAAGGCCCCCCTGTACGGGGGGCGAACATATCCTGTTATGATGACCACCGCATCGCCATGAGCTTTGCCGTGGCCGGACTGGGCATTGACGGGGTCGTCATTACCGACCCTGACTGTGTGCGCAAGTCTTTCCCGAACTTTTGGCAGACACTGGCATCCCTGGGGAGTGAACAACCATGACGACAGGTCGACGCGCGCCGCGGATCCTGATCATCCATGGGCCGAACCTGAATATGCTGGGCCGGCGGGATGCATCCTGGTACGGCAGGTCCACGCTGGAGGAGATCAACGCAGAGATTCGTCAAGCCGCCCACGTCCTCGGCATGGAGGCTGAAACCTTTCAGTCCAACCACGAAGGGGCTATCGTGGAAAAGCTTCAGCAGGCCGTCTCGGGTTACGATGCAGTCATCATCAACCCTGCGGCCTATACCCATACCAGTATTGCCATCCGGGACGCCCTGGAGATTCTGGACATTCCCGTTATCGAGGTCCACCTGTCTAATATCTACAAACGGGAGGCGTTCAGACACTGGTCATTTGTTGCCGATGTGGCCACGGCCCGCATCGCGGGTTTCGGCAAGGCCGGCTATATCATGGCTGTTGAAGCCATCGCAAAAATGGTTGGCAGGACGCAATCCTAATGGAGCGAAATATTGTCCTGATCGGATACCGGGGCACCGGCAAAACAGCCGTCGGGCGAGCCCTTGCAGATAGACTCCAGGTGCCGTTTTTTGACGCCGATGCCTTTCTGGAAGCCAAGCTGGGGACAACGATTCAAGATATGGTCGCCCGGAAGGGCTGGTCGTTTTTCAGAGAACGGGAAAAGGAGGTCATTCGGGAATTGTCCGCTGTCAGAGGCTGTGTGATCGCCACAGGCGGCGGTGCCGTGATGGACCAAGACAATGTGGATTGTCTTGCCGGACATGGCTTTTTTGTCTTGCTCAAGGCGGACATCGAGACCATGATCCGCAGACTTCAAGGTGATGCGGCGACCTCTGAACAGCGCCCTGCGCTTATGGGAACAAACATTTACGAAGAGACCCGGACCATGATAGAAAAACGCATGCCGACCTACGAGCGCGTGGCCCAGTTTTCGGTGGATACCACACATCACGGTATCGAAGAGGTGGCTGAAATTATCATCACCCAGGGTTTGGCCAGTGGCCGTGCTGGCGGTTAAAGGATAAAGTTGTTCTAATTTGTCTCTAAGGAGGGATTGATGCCGGGAAACACCTTCGGAAAAGCCTTTGTGGTCACCACATGGGGGGAGTCTCATGGCCGAGCCCTCGGCGTGGTCGTCGATGGATGTCCCCCAGCGCTTGCACTGAGCGCAAACGATGTCCAACAAGAACTCAACAAGAGACGGCCACAGTCCGCGCCCGCGAGCACGTCCCGAAAGGAGCCCGATCAGGTGGAAATTCTTTCCGGCGTTTTTGAGGGGCGGACAACCGGGACCCCGATTTCCATGATCGTCTATAACCGTGACGCCAAGAGCGGGGCATACGACCACCTGAAGAACGTCTTCCGACCCGGACACGGCGATATCACGTACTTCAAGAAATACGGCATACGGGATCATCGCGGCGGAGGCAGGGCCTCGGGAAGAGAAACACTCGCCCGCGTGGCGGCTGGCGCGGTTGCAAAGGTCTTGCTGGACCGGAAAGGAATTGACGTCAAGGCCTATACCATCGAGCTTGCGGGCGTCCGAGTCAGTCGAATTGATATAAAGGCAGTTGGGAAAAACCCTTTTTTTGCTCCGGACCTTGACGCGGCCCAACGCATGGAAGAAAAGATCAAGCAGATCAAGGAGTCAGGAGATTCCGCCGGCGGCATCGTGGAGGTCACGGTTACGGGATGTCCCGCCGGTTTGGGGGAGCCGGTTTTTGACAAGCTGGATGCGGATCTGGCAAAGGCCCTGATGAGCATCGGCGCTGTGAAGGCGGTTGAAATCGGCGCGGGCATAGAAGCCGCCCGACTGCTCGGATCTCAATGCAATGATGAGATCACCCCGACCGGCTTTTCCACCAACCGCTCCGGAGGCATTCTGGCAGGCATCTCAAACGGTGACGACATCGTGGTAAGAGCGGCCGTAAAACCCATTCCTTCCATTCGGATTGTGCAAAACACGATTGACATCCACGCCCGGCCTACCACCTTATCCGTAAAGGGGCGGCATGACATCTCTGCGATTCCCCGCATTGTGCCCGTGTGCCAGGCCATGGTCCGGCTGACCATCGCGGACCACCTCTTGAGGCAAAGGGCCATCGCCCAAGCCTTCTAAGAAACGAGAGCTTTGCACAACCTTTTACCGGACGTCGGGTCGTTTTGCCTCAAGGCGATATGATCCCGGCCGAGGCTTGCGGAAGGCCATTGTGGCCCATCGGCACATCGCCTTTCGGCAAAACGACCCGACGTCCGGGCGGGCGAAGGTCCAAAGTGTTGCCCTTAAGGGGGAGGCAAACAAGTTATGCAAAGGTCTCGAAACGCAATTTGATTGCGTCTCACGCAGGGCGCGGCACGGCCACGGGTGGATTATCAGGCTACTTCTTGAGCTTTTTGAAGATGTAGTATCGCAAGGAACACTGGCAAAGATATGAAGAGCCCATCAACAGTGCGAACTTGCACTGTTCAGGGCGATCGTCCCGGCATTCCAGAAATAAATTCACCCCGATGTCCTCGGCCGGACACAAGTCCTTGAACCCTGACCGATAGCATCGAAAATGCTTCGGGCATTCAAGTTCACGTATAATGTCCTCAACTTCCCTTTCGATCTTTTGATCAATGTTCATTTGCGGCCCGGGCATGCGCGTCTTTGAAATGATTGTGATGGGAAGAGGTCCCTCATCGGCCGAATCGGTGCAGGGAAATTCACGAAACTATCGCTTTTATTATCGCCCATAATAGCAATCATAAATATTGTCAACAAAAAAAATCTCATGGGGGGAGTCAGACTCGAACGGGACACGGGAGGCTCTGAAAGTAAACAGGCCCCTGGGGTGATTGGGGGACACCAGGGGCCTTTAAAAGGAGGTTTCGCACGAACGAGAAGCCTCTCATCGTGCCTTGGTTAAAGCCCCTGAGAGCAAGCAGACCCAATCGTATGTGTCGAAGGGCGTTCCTTCAGGGGCCACGGAGGCAAAGGCAGAGCATCTTGCCCCGCCAATCCTTTGCAGTTCGGCCTCGGCCGGGAGAGTTACGCTGCTCAAAGGGATTGCTCAGCGGTATGGCCTCTCTCCTGTCCTTACAAAACCTCGCCGTAATGCGCGCAATGAAACCAATGGGCAACGCGTGGCGCCTTTCGTTTGTTATCTTATGAAAATAACGTGCCAACTGGTCATGGAAATCAGTTATTGTTGAATTTCGATTAGTTATAAAAAATAATGCGCGGTCCATCCTGGTGATTCTGGGTAATTATGGTGCACTACAGGGAAAATAAATACTCATTGTTGGTATCAAAGGTAATAGACCTTACCGCCGTTGGGGTAAAAAAGAAGCCCCTAAGGGGCGGGCGAAATCCTTAGGGGCCAGAAAACAATCGGACAGTATGTCAATCGCTGCCCGTGGGTTTTGCCTATCAGGGCCGAGCGCCTGCGTCAAGGAAAATCGGCGTTATTTAAAGATATTACATACTCCCCTGGTAGAGAATCCACAGAAAATGGATAGAAAAGACGGCCCTAAAAGTCTTTGATCGTCTTTCGGATATATTCCTCCAGATACCGGGTCGGCATTTCAATGTCCACGCCGAACCGACCACCACGGCTCCAGGTGACGCGCCCGGACGTCTTCAGGGGCTTTGTCAGGCCCGGGAAGGAAAAGGTCAGGGTTACACTCTGCCCCTCTTCAATCTCCTCAAGCGAGGCGACCTGGACGCCCCTTGGGCTGATGTTACGGATAACACCCGTCAGGGCCCGGCCATCTGCTACAAAATCTACCGGGATCGCACATGGTCGTCTTTTGCGTTTCCGGCGTTCCGGGTGCTTCCATTGTTCCAACAGAGCCAAAAGCTTTCGTTGCTCGTCTTCAGGCACGTATTCGATAAATTCGCACAGATTCTCCAGCAGCCTCTTGAGCCGGACGGTCACTTCGGGCGACCCCGTTTTGGCCTCACCATTTCCCGTCATCCATCAACCCCCAGAACGCACGCAACGGCCCAAAGACACATTCGCCGTCGCTCGACCACACCAGATTACAATGCGTCCAGCAGCTTTTCGTGAATGTCATCAAATCCTCCATTGGACATGATCAGAACCACGTCGTCCGCTTCTACTGCTCCAACCAGGTAATCAATAATTGCGTGGGTATCCGAAAAATAGTGTGCTTGTTTTCCCCGATCTGTGAGATCGTGCACCAACTGTTCCGACGAAAACCGCTGGTCAACAGGAATCTTGTGTAGCAAAGGAGGCTTTCTGATGCAAATTAAATCCGCGTCGTCGAATGAGGCCACATAACGTTTCTGAAATACGTCGCGCATGCTTGAATTGGTTCTGGGTTCAAAAACCGCGATCAGCCGCTTTCCCGTATAAAAGGAGCGAGCCGCAGCCAGGGTCTCCCTGACCGCAGTGGGATGGTGGGCAAAGTCGTCGATGACCACCACCCCCCGCTTTTCGCCTCGGACTTCCTGACGCCGTTTTACACCTTCAAACGTCTCCAACCCGTAAGAAATGACCTCCGGGGGCATCCTCAAGTCATCGGCCACCGCAATGGCGGCAAGGCTGTTCATCAGGTTGTGCCGGCCGATAAGGCGTGTCTTAAATCGTCCGAATCGCTCAGTACGTTTCAACACCTCAAAATGGGTCCATGGCGGTTCAATCCGAACGCCGCCCAACCGCCATGGGGAGCTGGCCTGAACGCCATATGCCGCGGTCCAGCATGACGCGGCCGCTAACAGCTGCACAACAACGGGATCCTGATCGTACCCCACGAGCAGTGTCTCTTCGGGCAGGGATGCTACGAAGCGCTCGAAGGCCGATTTGACATGGTCAAAATCGCGGTAGATGTCTGCGTGATCGAACTCCACACTGGTCAGAATCGCCCGGGACGGGGTGTAGTGCAAAAATTTGGGTCCCTTGTCGAAAAATGCGGTGTCGTATTCATCCCCTTCCACAACAAAGTAGGGGCCTTGTCCTACATGGTAGTTACGGTCGAGGTTTTTCAAAATTCCCCCGATCATAAACCCGGGATCCAGCCCGGCCGCCACCAGCATCCAGGCCAGAAGCGCTGAAGTGGTGGTCTTGCCGTGTGTCCCAGTAACAACCAACGCGCCCTTGCCGCTCATGAAAAACCGGTGCAGGGCCTGAGGCAAAGAACAATAATGAAGGCCCCTATCGAACATGGCGACCACCTCGGGATTGTTCCTGGACACCGCGTTTCCTACCACCACAAGATCGGGATGATAAGAAAGGTTTTCTGCCCGAAACCCTTCGAATACCTGAATGCCCAACCCGTGAAGCAGGGTACTCATGGGCGGATAAACGTGTTCATCGGAGCCCGTCACTTCGAACCCCGCATCCTTGAACATGCCGGCCAGAGCCCCCATCCCGGTTCCGCAGACCGCGATGATATGAACGCTCTTTACATGGGTTGGAATGATGTTTCGGTCCGGATTCAATGATCCTGGCTCCTTTCTTTATCGAGTCTCTCGAAATCCATGACCTGTAGCGACCCTCTCCATGACGGCGTCATGGAGCACCGGGCGAAACGCTTTGATTTTGTCGACCGCCCGGCTGGGATGGACCCGGTTGGTCAGCAAGATCACGATCACACCGGCGTCGAGGTCCATCCAAAAAGATGTGCCGGTAAAACCCAGGTGCCCGACACTGTGGTCGGAAAAATATCGTCCGCTACTCGAATCCGGGCGCGATGGCGTGTCAAATCCCAGGGCCCACGTGCCCACCTCAGATTGTCTCCGGAAAAAGGTCTGAACCGCTTTCCGGGCAAATACGTTTGACGTTATCCTTCCCGCATGGACCATGCCAAGGTGATCCAGGAGGCGGAATACCGCCTCGGCCGACCCGAACAGTCCGGCATGGCCCGCAACCCCCCCGAGGACATAAGCGTTGTCGTCGTGGACCTCGCCTTCCAGGATCTTTTTCCGCCAGGGGCACGCTTCCGTGGCTGCATAGGAACAGTGTCGTTTGGCCACGCCGAGGGCCGCACCATTAAAAAACAGCCTGTCAAGTCCCAGATGATCATACACAGCAGCTTGCACGAAGCGGTCCAGCGTCGTTTGCGAAACAGTTTCGATGACCCATTGCAGGATCATAAAACCCACGTCGCTGTAAACAGCGACGGCCCCCGGCGGATCAACCAGAGGCTCTGCCGTGAGAAGAATCCGTAGCTGTGCTGTCGCTTCTCCGGGCGCAAGATGCCGGAGGGCCTTGTAGTACGGCCGGTAGTCGGGAAGCCCGGAAGTGTGGGACGCCAACTGGCGTATGGTGACATCACGCTTGTCGGTTTCTGAAAAATCGGAAATGGTTTCTCCCAATGTCTGGTCCAACGCGACCTTCCCGCGCCCGAACAGCACAATCAAAGACACGGCACTCGCAAGGGGCTTGGTCAAAGAAGCCAGGTCAAAGACCGTGTCTTTCTTCATCACACGCTTCGGCGAAAGCCTGGCGAGTCCAAAGGCCTCCCAAAATACGATTCGGGAATCCCTGGCCACCAGCAGAACGCCGCCCGGAAACACCCCGTCGCCTACGGCAGCGTTCATCAGTTCGCGCACAGCCTTCATGTCGTTACATCATAAACAGCGCAATCTTTGAACTGCAGGGTACCCTGTGCCGTATCCAGTGTGGCCTCCAGCCCGAGCGGGATGGTCATGTTGTCTTTTCCGTGGCCCAGATCCATGCCCCCCAGGATCGGAACCGGTCGATCGCCAAAGACCTGGCTGACCACCGAATAGACTTCCGGCAACGAGCCACAGTCTTGAAACGAACCAAGAATCACGCCCCTAACACCATCCAGGTGCCCGCTCAAATAGAGATGAGACATCATTCGATCGATTCGATACGGGGCCTCCCCGCGGTCTTCGAGAAAAAGAAGACAGCCTTTCAAGGCGGGGGCATAAGGCGTGCCCGTAAGGTGAACCAGCGTGGTCAGGTTGCCCCCCAGCACAGGGCCGGAAGCCCTTCCGGCGCAGAGCTCCACAGGTTCAGAGGCCTTCATAACCATGGGTTCCGATGAGGATACCGCCTGAAACAAGACCGAAACGGTCCTTTCACTACCTCGTGCCAACGTGGTCACAAGGGGGCCATGAAAGGTCACCATGCCGGATTTACACAAGACGGCAAGCAACAATGCACTGATGTCACTGAACCCGATCAGGACCTTTGGATGCCTAGCGATCGTCTCAAAATCCAAAAGGGGCAGCAGCTTCATGGAACCAAAACCGCCCCGGGCACACATGATGCCTCGCAGGGAGTCATCCTGGAACAACTCCATCAGCAATGCCGCCCGCTGGGCCTCGGTTCCCGCATGATACCCCTGCTTTTTGAAAATCCCCTCCGGAACCTTCACCTCGAATCCCAACGATTCAAGCACGCGCACGCCGGCGTTGAAAGTTTCCGGGTCAAACGGCGAGGCCGGCGCAGCAATGCCGATGGCATCGCCGCGGTTCAAGGCCCATGGCTTGATGAGCGGCTTTCGCATGCTAACATCGTAACATAAGAGGATAAAATTTGAAAAGATTTCTCTGATCTGTGTAATCCACACATGGTCTTATGCCGGAGGTCTCAGGAGAAAGCGACCAGTACAAGGCTTTCCTGAAACGGTTCCGCCATGGCAACAACGCCATCCGCGACTCCGGGGTTACTGTTTACTGTTCACCATTCACTGATCACCGATCAACTGTTGACACAACCACCGCCCGGTGTTACAAAATACATATGCAAATGGCGGGGCGTGGCGCAGTCTGGAAGCGCACCTGAATGGGGTTCAGGGGGTCGGAGGTTCAAATCCTCTCGCCCCGACCAGTGATAACAAGAGGTTAGCAGAGATGCTAGCCTTTTTTGTTTTCAGCGTTAGACGATTTGTTAAACGATGGGGTCGGTTTTTTAGGTGGAATCAATAGTGTCCGGTTAAGTTAAAAAGGATAGGCCCGAATCAAGCCTTTTGTGCTATGGTGAGTCATTGCGTAACACACCAACACGAAAGGAGATTCAGGCCATGAGTTATTGTAACACAATTTTCCATCAGTTGCTCAGATTTATTCCTAGACATCGTTTTTGGGCACTTGAAAAAGAACACGGCACAGGTCGAAAAGCCAGAAAATTTACACGTTGGAACCAGTTTGTAGCTCTCATG
>JAFDGP010000095.1 GCA_019309245.1 Deltaproteobacteria bacterium
ACAGGGCCCGACCTGAAGAACCGTGACGGGAATCTGCTGTCCTTCCGGCCCGAATAGGTTCGTCATCCCCAGTTTTCTTCCCAAAAGTCCTCTATACATCGTTATGATTCCTTGTCACCAAACAGCCCTTGACCTCTTTTTCAATCAAGCCGAATTTCCACATCAACCCCTGCCGAAAGGTCCAGCTTCATCAACGCATCAATGGTCTGCTGTGTCGGCTCCAGGATATCCAGGAGGCGTTTGTGAGTCCTGATCTCAAACTGTTCCCGCGACTTTTTGTCCTTGTGGGGTGAACGCAACACGCAGTATTTATTAATCACGGTGGGCAGCGGAATCGGCCCGACAACCCTGGCCCCTGTGCGTTTCGCGGTGTCCACAATATCCGCCGTGGACTGATCCAACAGCTTGTGATCAAAAGCCTTCATCCGGATCCGTATCTTTTGGTTCATTGTTTCCGCCCTAATTCCCAGATCAATATCTTTGCACGGCCGACACCGGGTTGAAAATCCAGACCGGCACACATCCCGGCCCAACCGGGCACAGCTCTCAACGCTATTTCAGGATTTCGCTAATCACGCCGGCTCCGACCGTGCGGCCGCCTTCTCGAATGGCAAACCTGAGCTCCTTCTCCATCGCAATCGGCGTGATCAACTCCGCCTCAACCGTTACATTGTCCCCGGGCATCACCATCTCCGTGCCCTCGGGCAACGTCACCACCCCAGTTACGTCCGTCGTCCTAAAATAAAACTGCGGCCGATATCCATTGAAAAACGGCGTGTGACGCCCACCCTCTTCCTTCGATAAAACATAAACCTCCGCCTTAAACTTCGTGTGCGGCGTAATCGACCCGGGCACCGCTACCACCTGACCACGCTCAACCTCGTCGCGCTTCGTACCACGCAACAATACCCCAATGTTGTCCCCAGCACGTCCTTCATCCAAAATCTTGCGAAACATCTCCACGCCCGTACACACCGTCTTTTGCGTGTCCCGAATCCCTACAATCTCTACCTCATCACCTACACGAATCACTCCCCGCTCAACTCGACCCGTAACCACCGTGCCCCGTCCCGATATGCTGAATACATCCTCTATCGGCATCAAAAACGGCTTGTCCACATCCCGCACAGGCTCAGGAATAAAACTGTCCACCGCATCCATTAACTCAAAAATCGGCCGAGCCTCCTCACTGTCCGGATCATCACTCTCCAACGCCTTTAACGCACTGCCTCGTATCACCGGCGTGTCATCCCCAGGAAAACCATACTTCGTCAGCAACTCCCGAAGCTCCAACTCCACCAACTCAATCAACTCCTCATCATCCACCATGTCTATCTTGTTTAAAAATACCACAATCGACGGCACACCAACCTGACGCGCTAACAAAATATGCTCCCGCGTCTGCGGCATCGGACCATCATCGGCCCCAACTACCAAAATCGCACCATCCATCTGCGCCGCCCCAGTAATCATGTTCTTGATATAATCCGCATGACCAGGACAGTCCACATGCGCATAATGACGATTCGCCGTCTCATACTCCACGTGCGCCGTCGCTATCGTAATCCCACGCTCCTTTTCCTCCGGCGCCTTGTCAATCTCCTCAAACGCAATATAATCCGCCATCCCCTTTAACCCCAAATGCTTCGTGATCGCAGACGTCAGCGTCGTCTTGCCGTGATCTATATGACCAATCGTCCCCACGTTTAAATGCGGCTTTACCCGCTCAAACTTTTCCTTCGCCATCTGTCCTGTCCCTCCCTCGTTGCTACATTGTGTGGTGAAAGGATCCTGATAAGGTCATGCCCTGTTCTTTTAAAAATGCCTAATACTTCGAAACATTCCTTCCGCACGGCGAAGGGCGCAGCCGCCCCAAACCGCTACCACCGGTAATGGGCGAAGGCCTTGTTGGCCTCGGCCATCCGGTGCGTGTCTTCTCTCTTCTTAATCGCCGCCCCCCGCTGATTGGCCGCATCCATTAGTTCCGCCGCAAGTCTTTCGGCCATGGTTTTTTCAGAACGCTTCCTGGCAAAGCCGATCAACCATCTTATCCCCAAGGCGGTCCGACGGGCCTGTCTTACCTCCACCGGCACTTGATACGTTGACCCCCCCACGCGGCGGGATTTAACCTCAATGACCGGCTTGACGTTTTCCATCGCCTTCTCAAAAACCTTCAAGGGCGGTCCCTTTGTCTTCATTTCAATGATATCGAACGCCCGATACATAATGGACTCGGAAATGCTCTTTTTGCCATCCTTCATCATGCAGTTGATGAACTTTGACACCAACTTGCTCTTATATTTGGGGTCAGGCAATATCTCTCTTTTTGGTACTTCCCCTTTTCTTGGCATCGGAGTGTCTCCCTCGCTGTGTCTAAGTCGCCTTCGGGGCTATTTGGACCGCTTCGCGCCGTATTTTGATCGCCCCTGCTTTCGGTCCTGAACGCCGATCGAGTCAAGGGTCCCCCTGACTACGTGGTAGCGGACCCCCGGCAAGTCTTTCACACGCCCCCCTCGAACCATAACCACCGAGTGCTCCTGGAGGTTGTGTCCCACACCGGGAATATAGGCGGTTACCTCAATGCCGTTGGTCAGGCGAACACGGGAGACCTTCCTCAAGGCCGAGTTCGGCTTCTTTGGTGTGGCCGTATATACCCGTGTACACACGCCGCGCTTTTGTGGACACCGTTTAAGAGCAGGGGTGGCCGGTTTCTTTTGAATGCGCTTCCGGCCTTTTCGCACCAGTTGGTTTATGGTAGGCATAAAAGACTCTTCCTCCAATGATCAGTGGCCTGGAATCCGCCCCTTGATAAGGAACGTTCGGCTGCTCACAAAAGTCTGAAATATATTTGAGAAAAACCCATATGTCAATACTTTTTTATCCGTGGGCTGCATCCCCTTCGTCCCCTCCGGCATCATCAGCCATCTGACCCAGTGGTCCGGATTCATCTTCGGGAGCCCGCACCGTAATGGTCGCGTTTCGATACCGCCCAATCCCGGTGCCTGCAGGAATGATCCGCCCCATAATCACGTTCTCTTTAAGGCCTTTAAGGTAATCCACCTTGCCGGCCACGGCCGCCTCAGAAAGGACCTTGGTGGTTTCCTGGAAAGAGGCTGCTGAAATGAAGCTTTCCGTGCTCAAGGATGCCTTTGTAATCCCTAAGAGGATGGGTTTTCCCACGGCCGGCTTTCCGCCCTGAGCTGTCACCTGTTTATTGACATCTTCAAAGCGCGTTTTGTCCACATGTTCTTCCAAAACAAAGTCCGTATCGCCCACGTCTACGATCTTGACCCGACCCAGCATTTGCCGAACAATGACCTCAATGTGCTTGTCATTGATCCGCACGCCCTGAAGCCGGTATACTTCCTGAATCTGGTCGACAAGATACCTGGCCAAGGCCAGCTCGCCTCGAATGTTCAAAATGTCATGGGGGTTGGCAGCCCCTCCGATCAACGGATCTCCGGCGCGCAGAAAATCCCCCTCGACCACATTAATATGCCGTCCCCGTGGGATCAGGTATTCCTTCTTGTCTCCTGCCTCCGCCGGGATGACGGTGATCTTTTGCTTACCCTTTTTGGTTGCCTTCGAAATACTTACATATCCGTCGATTTCGGTCAGCACTGCGGCTTCTTTTGGTTTCCTGCACTCAAACAGTTCCGCCACACGGGGCAAGCCGCCTGTAATATCTTTGGTCTTTGTTGTCTCCCGCGGAAGCTTCGCAACCACGTCGCCGGCATCGACTATGTCTCCCTCCGACACCATGATAATGGCCTGTGTCGGCAGAAAGTAGCGTGCGGAGGCGCCCCCGGGGAGTTTGGCCGTTTTTCCCGTCTCGTCTTTAATCGAAATCCTCGGACGCATGTCGGGGTCCTTGGGCTCCACCACCACGTAGCTGGCCTTTCCCGTAACCGGGTCGACCTTTTCCTTCATCGTGGTGCCCGCAATCACGTCTCCAAACTTCACTCGGCCGCTCGCTTCAGTCAGAATCGGCGTCGTATAAGGATCCCACGAGACGATTAAGTCGCCGGGCTTGACCTTCACCCCATCGGCCACACGGAAATGGGCGCCGTAGATGACAGGATATCGCTCACGCTCTCGGCCGTCGTCATCGACAATAGCGAACTCACCGCCCTGTCGCTTCATCACCACAAATACCCCATCCGTATTCTGAACCGTCTTGAGATTCATGTATTTGACGCGCCCCGCATTGACCGCCCGGAAATCCGCCTGTTCCGCAGCTCCGCGCGCCGTACCGCCGATATGAAAGGTACGCATGGTCAGCTGGGTGCCCGGTTCTCCAATCGACTGGGCCGCAATGATTCCCACAGGGGTGCCGATTTCCACCGAGCTCCCGTAGGCCAGATCACGGCCGTAACACTTACAACACACCCCCTCACGGGTCCGGCAGGTCAGTGCAGAGCGGATCTTGATTTTGGTCAGGCCGGCTTCATCAATCAGGGCCACTTTCTGCTCATCAATTTCTTCTCCGGCATGTACCAGGACTTCATCGGTATAGGGGTCGTGGATGTCTTCCAGTGCCACCCGACCCAGCACGCGTTCTCCAACCTTTTGGATAATCTCGCCGCCTTCCACCAGCGATTCGACCTCAATGCCCGTAATGGTGCCACAATCTTCTTCCACAACCGCACAATCCTGGGCAACATCGACCAGGCGCCTTGTCAGATACCCCGAATTGGCCGTCTTAAGGGCCGTATCGGCCAGGCCCTTTCGGGCGCCGTGGGTCGAACTGAAGTACTGCAACACCGTAAGTCCTTCGCGAAAATTAGCCGTAATCGGGGTCTCGATAATCTCGCCCGAGGGCTTTGCCATCAATCCGCGCATTCCGGCCAACTGCCGCATCTGGTCTTTGCTGCCCCTCGACCCGGAGTCAGCCATCATATAGATCGGGTTGAAGCTTTTTCCCGTCACCGGTCGCCCATCCTTGTCCACTCGGCGGCTCCCCACCTCGTCAAACACAGGCGCCAGCTTCATTTCTTCCATCATCTCGTTGGCCACATCCGTTGTAGCCTTTGCCCAGATATCAACTACTTTATTGTATTTCTCACCCCCGGTAATCAGCCCGTCGGTGTATTGCTCGGTAATCTCCAAGACCTGATCCTCGGCGTGTTTGATGATCTCCCACTTTTTCTCCGGAATCACCATATCGTCCAGACACACCGAGATACCGGCCTGCGTCGCATACCAGTAGCCAATGTCCTTCAGCCGGTCGCTCAGGATGACTGTGGCCTTTCCGCCCAGGGTCCGGTAACAGTAATTGATCAGCCGGTTGAGCGCCTTTTTGTCAACCGTTCTATTAATCAAATCAAAAGGAATTCCCTTGCGCTTCTCTCCCACTTCAAAGAGATGATAGCCGGTCTCTGCCTTGATCACCTCGCTGACCTGTCCCTCCGGAAGCTCAAGGATTGCTCTTGCTTCCGAGGGACTTATTCCAAAGGTCTCTTCCAACACCTCCGCCCGCACAAACCCCAAATCACCGCCGCGCTCCACTGCCAGCCCTTCGGAGGCGGCATAAAGCACCTGAGAAAAGCTTACGCCCTGTTTCAGGTCAGCCAAAGCGGCTTCCGCCTCCTTCTTGGTTCCAACCATAATATGGTTTAAACGCACATGGAGTTTGTCGGGCAGGATTTCTCTTAAAATCATTCGCCCCACGGTGGTCTCGACTCTACGGCCCTCCATGCGAACCACAACAGGGGCATGTACATCCACCTGGCCTGCGTCATAGGCCGCCCGCACTTCTTCAGGATTGGCAAACACCTTGCCTTCACCCTTGGCGCCGGGGACCTCACGCGTCATATAATAAATCCCCAACACGATGTCCTGGGTGGGCACAATAATCGGATCCCCGTGCGCAGGAGAAAGGATGTTATTGGATGACAGCATCAACACCCTGGCCTCGATCTGAGCCTCGATAGACAGCGGCACATGCACGGCCATCTGGTCTCCATCAAAGTCTGCATTGAAGGCCGTACATACCAGCGGATGCAACTGGACGGCTTTGCCTTCAATCAGGATCGGCTCGAATGCCTGCATGCCCAGCCGATGCAAGGTAGGGGCACGGTTCAAGATGATCGGGTATTCTTTGACCACCTCATCAAGCGTGTCCCAGACCTCCGGGGTTTCCCTTTCTACAAGCTTTTTCGCGCTCTTAACCGTGGTCACCAGCCCCTTTTCCTCAAGCCTGTAAAAAACGAAGGGCTTGAAAAGCTCCAGCGCCATCTTTTTGGGCAAACCGCACTGGTGCAGCCGCAGATCGGGCCCGATCACGATGACTGTACGGCCTGAATAGTCCACGCGTTTTCCAAGCAGATTCTGTCGGAAACGGCCCTGTTTGCCGCGCAGGGCATCGCTCAACGACTTTAGAGGACGCCGGTTCTGGCCGGTCACCACCCTGCCGTGACGCCCGTTATCAAAAAGGACATCCGTGGATTCCTGCAACATCCTCTTTTCATTTCGGACGATGATCTCGGGAGCACGCAGCTCCTGGAGCCGCTTGAGTCGATTATTCCGGTTGATCACCCTGCGGTACAGATCGTTGAGGTCCGAAGTGGCAAAGCGTCCGCCTTCCAGCGGCACGAGCGGGCGCAGATCAGGGGGCAGGACGGGAATGACCTCCAGAATCATCCACTCAGGCCGATTTCCGGAATGTCGAAAGGCATCAACAATTTTAAGCTGTTTGGATAACTTCTTCCGTTTGGTCTCCGAACCCGTTGCCAGAATATCCGCTCTGAGACGTTCGTACTCTGCGTCCAGGTCCAACCGCTCCAGGAGGGTCTTGATTGCTTCAGCGCCAATGTCCGCTTCGAAGGCGTCACCGTACTTTTCCCGTGCCTCCCGGTATCGTTCTTCAGACAAAAGCTGCCGAGGAGCAAGGCCGGTATCTTTTGGATCAATCACGATGTATGAATCAAAATAAAGGACCTTTTCCAGGTCTTTCATGGCCAGATCCAGCAGGTTTCCTATCTTGCTCGGCAGGCTCCTTAAAAACCAGATATGCGCCACCGGCGTGGCCAGCTTGATGTGGCCCATGCGCTCCCGGCGCACCTTGGACTGAATAACCTCAACACCACATTTTTCACACACCACACCCCGGTGCTTCATGCGCTTGTATTTGCCACAGTTGCACTCATAGTCCTTTGTAGGACCGAAAATTTTCGCACAAAACAACCCGTCCCGCTCCGGCTTAAAGGTCCTGTAGTTGATCGTCTCAGGCTTCTTGATCTCGCCGTAGGACCACTCCAGAATCTTTTCAGGCGAGGCGAGCGAGATTCGGATTGCGGTATAATTTAAGGGGTCCTTCGGTTTTGCAAAGAAACTATATAGCTCTTCCAAGGTACTCTCCTTATGCTTTGGGTTTACAGGTGATATCTTGACAAGCCATGCTTACTTGTCCTCAAACAGTTCAATATTAAGGCTCAGGCCCTGTAGTTCATTGACAAGCACATTAAAAGATTCAGGGACCCCCGCCTCCAGGACGTTTTCACCCTTGACGATTTTCTCATACATCCGGGTCCTGCCGGCCATGTCGTCGGATTTGACGGTCAGAAACTCCTGCAGCGCGTACGCAGCGCCATAGGCCTCCATGGCCCAGACCTCCATCTCCCCAAGCCGCTGCCCGCCGAACTGCGCTTTTCCTCCAAGGGGCTGCTGGGTCACCAGGGAGTAAGGGCCGATGGAGCGCGCATGAATTTTATCATCTACCAGGTGATGCAGCTTCAGCATGTACATGATACCCACGGTCACATTGGTATCAAAAGGCTCTCCCGTCCGGCCGTCATACAAAACCGCCTGGCCCTTGACCGGCAGGCCGCCGGCCTTTAACAGGGCCTTGATCTGTTCTTCCTTCGCCCCATCAAACACCGGTGTGGACACATGGATTCCGCGCCTGTTATCCTCCGCCAAGGACAGGAGTTGCTCCTTGTTCAGATGTTCAATCTGCGCGCCATTTCCGGTTGATGGAAAAATCTCTTTGAGCTCTTTTCTCAGGGCGTCAAGGTTTTGAGAACGAATCATTTCGTCAATCTGATCCCCAAGCCCCTTGGCCGCCCAACCCAGGTGGGTCTCAAGAATCTGACCGACGTTCATTCGTGAAGGCACCCCAAGTGGATTCAAAACAAAATCCACCGGAGTCCCGTCTTCAAAGTATGGCATGTCTTCCTGGGGAAGAATCCGCGAAACCACGCCTTTGTTGCCGTGGCGCCCGGCCATTTTGTCACCCACGGAAAGCCGCCGTTTCATGGCAACATAAACCTTCACCATTTTGATGATACCAGGCGGAAGTTCATCACCCCGGTCATAGCGTTCTACCTGCTTGGCAAAGCGCTGCCGGACCCTGTCACATTCATGTTCGTAGCGTTGAACGATCTCGCTGACCTGTGTGGCCACTGCAGCATTTTTGAGCTCAATGGCCCCCATGTCCGAAACCGGGATCTTGGCCAGCACATCCCGTGTGATCCTTTCACCTTTCTTGATCAAATGCGTTTTCCCTCGCTTGAAAGGGGCTGCGCACACCTTTCCCACAAGC
>JAFDGP010000096.1 GCA_019309245.1 Deltaproteobacteria bacterium
ATGATTCGATCGCTTTTTGTACAATGCGAAGCGAATCCCAGGTGAGGGCGGCCACATCGTCGGGCACATAACCGTATTTTTTTTGGTACCGATCAATGAAGGCCCTGGTGGCGCCGGTGGCCACGGCGGCGGCGTAGTGGGTACTGAAAAAAAGGCCGTAACAATCCTTCCCGCAAAGTTTGACGGTCTCCGCGGAGCCCCAGCTATCACTGCCCACGATCGGCTTGTTCCATCCCAGCTCATGTGCCTGTTGAACGATCAGGGCCACTTCATTGTAATACTGCGGCGTAAACAGGACCTCGGCCTCCGAGTTGATGATCTTGGTCAGTTGCGAGCTGAAATCCGTATCCTTTGTGGTAAAACTCTCGTAGGCTACCACCGAACCGGGTCCGTGCAGGTCTTCCCAGGCCTTTTTGAAAAACTCCGCCAGGCCTTTTGGATAGTCACTGGCAACGTCGTAGAGCACAGCGGCCTTTTTGAATCCGAATTCCTCGGTAATAAAATTTGCCAGGACCGGCCCTTGAAATGGATCCAGGAAGCACCCCCGAAAGACAAAAGGCCGATTTTGCGTGGTGTCCGGGTTGGTGGACCACGGACTGATCATGGGGGTCCCATAATTATTGGCCACATCTCCCGCCGGAACGGCCTGTTTGGAAGACTGCGGCCCGACAATAGCCAGCACTTCGTCTTCGGTGATCATCTTGGTGTTCACCTTGACCGCGGACTCCGCCTTGGACTCATTGTCTTCGACCACGAGTTCCACCGGGTAGCGTTTTTCCCCCACCTTGAGTCCTCCTGCGGCCTTGATGTCTTCAAGCCACATCTGAGCGGCATACTTGGTGCCCTCTCCCACTTTGGGGATGTCTCCCGTGATGGGGGCGTTGATTCCGATTTTGATGACTTGTTGGCGGCACCAGGCTGAAGGAGAAAAAAGCACGAGCGAAATCACGACCGACCATACCACGACAATGCACTTCTTCATCATGACCTCCCTTTGTTCGACTCCTGATGTCTTTGCTGTCCCTGAGCCTGCAGGCAGCGGTACGGAATCGGCTTTACCAGACCCAGGTGTCCCTTGAAGCACAGGTGTGGGCAGCACTGTTACCACAAAAAAGAGACGTTTTCCATGAACCACGGCTTTTTTTGGACTTGACGAACCCGGGAGATCAATGTTAATATGGCCTTTAACAAAATTTGGAAGTCGAAACTTCCAGCCCATTATTTTCAACAGCCACACAAAATAAAAAAGACAACCGAGCCACGAAGGTTCCCGGAATATGCTGGAGCGTTCGTGGCTTTTTTTGTGCGTTTGTGTGGCAAACGAGAAAGGAGTGTGTCATGAAAAAGCTCGTATGGATCGTTGGTGTGCTGGCTCTTACCGTAATGGCTGCGGGCCCGGCTCGAGCCCATTTCGGCATGGTGATTCCTTCCGACCAGATGGTCATGCAGGGAGAGGATACCAACATCACCGTGGATTTCATGTTCTGGCACCCGTTTGAAGGGCACGGGATGGAGCTGGTCAAGCCGGCCAAGGCCGCCGTGGTTGTCAACGGAAAACAGGTGAATTTGCTACCAGCGCTGCAGTCTACAAAAAAACAGGGGCATCAGACGTGGCGGGCCCATTACATTACCGGATTAGGCGGCCCGGAATCTATGCCTTCTATATGATCCCCAAACCGTACTGGGAGCCTGCCGAGGACTGTTTCATCATTCATTATACCAAGGCCGTTGTGGCGGCCTTTGGCGATGATGAGGGCTGGGACCAGGAATTGGGGCTCAAGACGGAGATCGTTACGCTCTCCAAGCCGTTCGGACTTTATACCGGCAATGTCTTTCAGGGCATTGTGAAGCTGGATGGAAGGCCGGTTCCTTATGCAGAAGTAGAGGTCGAGTATTACAATCAGGACGGCAAGTGCACAGCGCCCACGGACTATATGGTTACCCAGGCGATTAAGGCGGATGGCAACGGGGTCTTTACCTATGCCGCTCCCAGAGCCGGTTGGTGGGGCTTTGCAGCTTTGAACACGGCCAAGGAGCCGATGAAACATGACGGGGTGGACAAGGACGTGGAGTTAGGTGCGGTGATTTGGGTTCAATTCCATGACATGAAATAAGTTGTTTTTCCTTAGCGGAAAAACAGATGCAAAGGAGGTTATAAATGAGGGCACGAAACCGAATGGTGGCTTCAATTTTGTTTTTTTTGCTTTTTTTTCTTACCACCAGTGCACAGGCGCTCAGTCCCGAAACAGAGATGCTGTTAAGACTTTTAGAAAAAAAAGGCATTGTGACAAGGAACGAGGTAAACGAACTGCGGCGGGAAGTCTCAGCCGCTGTTCCTGCAATGGACAGGGAAACCATCAAGGCCGAGATCAAGGATGAGTTGAAAAAAGAGATGGCGGCCGAGACCGGTCCCCTGGCCAGCATCCAGGATAAGGTCTCTATCAGCGGCGCGGTTGAAGCGGATTATCAGTACAAGGATCATCGGGACATCAGCGATAAGAACAGCGACGGGACGTCTGACCTGTTTGTGTCCACGGTGGAACTGGACGTTCAGGCGGTCGTCAATGACTGGACCACCGCCGATGTGGTCTTTATCGCTGAGGATGTCTGGAAAGAAGGCGGCAATGAAGACGCGACCACGTTGTTCGACCAGGCATACGTCACATTCCAGAATGAAGCTGCAAGTCCCTTTTATGCCGTTATCGGCAAGCGGGACCTGCCGTTTGGCAACTTTTTTACCCATACCGTCAGCGATACGGAGACCTACAATGCGTACCTGATTAACGGGCCCGGGGCAACCTTGGGCTATGCCATGCAAGAGCCGGTAAACCTTGATGTGTCCCTGACGTGGTACGAGGGTGAAAAGCTGATCTCGGCACTCCACGCCGCCAGCCTGGGCTGGCAACGCGACACCCCCACGTCTTATGATGACAGCGATGAGGATGTACAATCCTACATCGCACGTCTTTCCATAACCCCCATGGATTCCCTGACCGTTGGTCTGGGTTTCGATTCGGAGCCGGGTTATACGGATCGAAACGAAACATTCAATGCTTTTGCAGAGTTTACCTTTGCCGATTTTACCCTGGATGCGGAGTACTTTGACGCCACGAGCCGGGAAAAGCATGAAACCGATGGCAAGAGCTACGAAGAGAAAGCCCTTGTCATCGGACTGGCCTATCAAGCCACCCAGGCCTTGGAGGTCGCAGCGCGGTACGAAGGCTATGACATGGGCCATGACCCGGATCAAGACGGGGACTTGGGTGCGGTCTTTGCCCTTGGTGCAAACTATAATATTTTTGAAGATGTCACACTTATGGGCGAGTATCGAAGGTTGTCTTACGACAATCCGGCGGGCAGCACCTATGAAGACACCGTCAACGAATACAACCTCAGGGTGGCTGTAGGCTTTTAACCGACGTTGTACTACGATGTCGCAAACCGGCGGGCTGACCGGGACGCCTTCGTGCCCCATGATCCGGGGTGATCCATGGCCAACGCAATCGATTGATGGATACCCCCAACACGGGTTGGAGCCAAGCTGCGGCAAATTCGGCAACCGGTGGATCCGGGGGATGGATCCAGGCTTGCCAGGAGGGCTAGAACTTGCTAGATAGTTTCCATCCATTGCCGACGCATCGGGAATGAAAGGGAAAGGTGGGCCAGTACCCATCGACTTTTTGTTTGTGGATGGGCACTGGCTACACCCCAGCAAGGAGATCACCCAAGTCAGGGGGCCTTCTTTGACAACCGGCCAGTCCCAGCAAGACCTCGAAAAAAGAGTCAAAGACCTTGAAAAACAGGTCCATGAGTGCGGCACCGAGCTTCAGGACATCAGCCTGGAATTGGCGGTCGGGATCTCGGAAGCCCTTGAGGGCCTGAAACAGATTGCCATTGGCAATCCCGCCGTTCGAATCCCGGAGTCTTCCTCTTTGGACCTGATGGTCCGTTTAAAGCACATGGTCAATGTGGCGGCGCAGAACCTTTCGGAGATTGTGAACCTGTCTCACGAGTTTGCCATGGGGTTGGCCGAGCACTTTGATGTGCTGGATCGGGTGTCCAAGGGGGACTTGACAGCCCGGGTTACGGGGTCGTCCAGGGTGGAGCTGCTGGAATCCTTGCGGCGCGTCACAAACCAGATGGTGGAGAGTGTGGCCTCCGAGATCGCCGAGCGCAAAGAGGCCCAACAAGCGCTTCAACATGCCCGGCTGGAGCTGGAAAGTCGCGTGGAGGAACGTACCTGGGCGCTCGCAAAAGCGAACCAACAGCTCAGACGGGAAGTTGAGGAAAGAAGGAGAGCTCAGGAAGAACTCGTTGAAAGCGAGGCCAAATACAGCACCCTGGTGGAACATTCGTTGACCGGTATTTATATCGATCAGGACGAAAAGATCGTTTATGCCAACGATACGTTTGCCCGGATCTTTGGCTATGCCAGAGAGGAGCTTATGGGTATTGCGGCATGGAAACTGGTTCATCCCGAGGATCGGGCCTTTACCCGAGAGATGAGGATCCGACGCCTCAGAGGAGAAAATGTGCCTTCGGAATATGAGGCGCGGGGGCTCACCAAGGCCGGGAAGACCATCTGGGTCAGGAGGAGCAATACCCGGGTGGAATACTACGGAAAACCCGCTATTCTGGGCAACATCGTGGATATTACTTTGCAGAAAAATGCCCAGGATGAACTCGAAAAGACGAACGAAGATTTGCGCAACTTCGTCCATGTGGTGTCCCACGACCTCAAGACACCGATCATCGCCATCCAGGGGTACTCCGCCCGGCTGTCCCGGCTGTACCGAGATGCGTTGGGAGAGAAAGGGTCCTCCTATGTTTCGCAAATCGCGCGCAGCGCCCGCCGCATGGAGCACCTGGTCTCCGACCTGCTGGCACTGTCACGGGTGGGGCGTGTTCCCTGCCAGTTTGCCACCGTGTCTTCAGCCGACATGGTCAATCGGGTGGCCGCGGCCCTGAAACCCAGGCTGAAAGAAAAGGGGATTCGGCTGGTTATCGGCAGCGGGTTTCCATCGTTGTATTGTGATTCGGAGCGGATCGAGCGGGTTTTTGAAAACCTGGTGGTCAATGCCATCAAATTCGCGGGGAATTCGCCTGAGCCTGTGATCGAAATCGGATATGAAGACCGTGGTGACATGCATTGTTTTTTTGTAAAAGACAACGGCATCGGCATTGCTTCCCGGTATCACAGTAAGATATTTGAGATGTTTGAAAGGTTACACCCGGCCGATGAGGTTGAAGGCAGTGGCTTGGGGCTGGCGATCGTCAAGCGGATCGTCGAAAGCCACGGCGGCACCGTATGGGTGGATTCCAAAGAAGGACAGGGGTCGACCTTCTATTTTACCGTGCCGAAGGCCCCAGAGCCTCCGCAGTCCGGGTCCTGATGGAGAGGGGGGCTTTTTCGGCCCACGGAGGTCCAGATGACAAAGCTCGACGAACAGGTCTTGAAGATCAGTAAAGAAATTGTGACAAAATTTATTGAGGTAGGGCGTGTATCTCCGACCACCTTCGATGAAGTATTTAAAGGCGTGTACAGGAGCATTAAAGAGGCGATTCTGGACTACGAGGTTGAGCCGGAGGAACAAGATGAGGCCTAATGGGCTTCGGCCCAGTTGTTTCCAATCGCGATATTGACCTTCAAAGGAACCCGCAACGCATAAACCCCCTCCATGGTTGATCTGACCAGGTCGGCCACATGGTCCTGTTCTTCAGGCGGGGACTCAAAAACCAGTTCGTCATGGACCTGCAAGAGCATTTTGGACTGTAGCCTTTCTTTCCTGAAAGCCTCTTGAATCCGAATCATGGCCAGCTTGATCAGGTCGGCCGCAGAGCCCTGAAGGGGCGTGTTGACCGCGGTGCGCTCGGCAAACTCGCGGGCGGTGCGACTTCGGCTGCCGATATCGGGTAGCTGCCGGTGCCGATCCAGCAAGGTCCGGACCTTGCCGGTCCTTACAGCCTCCTCGATGGTATCGTCGATGAAGCGCTTGACGCCCTGGTACCGGGCGAAGTAATGGGCGATGAAGGTCTTGGCCATTTTTTGGCTGATGCCCAGTTCCTTGGCCAGCCGGAAGGGCCCCATGCCGTAAATGATGCCGAAGTTGATGAGTTTGGCCTGGCGCCGGATCTACGGGGTGATCATGGAGGGGAAAAGCTGGAACACCTCCACCGCGGTGCGGGTATGGATATCTTCGTCTTTTTCAAAGGCCTCGATCAACAGGGGGTCCTGTGAATAATGGGCCAGCAGCCTGAGTTCAATCTGAGAGTAATCCGCGGACAGCATGCGCCAGCCCTTCCGGGGGACAAAGGCTGCGCGAATCTTGCGTCCCTCTTCCGTGCGTACGGGGATGTTTTGCAGGTTGGGCGAGCTGCTGCTCAAACGGCCTGTGGCGGTGATCGTCTGGTTGAAAGAGGTGTGGATCCGATGCGTTTCCGGGTGAATCAGATCAATCAGCGCATCCGCGTAGGTCGATTTCAACTTGGCCAGTGATCGGTATTGCAGGACCAGCCCAGGCAGTTCATGCTCGGTGGACAGAGCGGTCAGAACCTCCACGTCGGTGGAGTATCCCTTGGTTTTCTTCGTTTTTTTTCGCATGGGCAGTTTGAGCTTTTCGAATAGAATTCTGCCCAATTGCTGGTGGGACTGGATATTGAACGGTTCTCCGGCCACCCTGAATATCCTTTGTTCAATGTCCGTAAGCTGCCTTTCAAATTCTTTTGAAAGATCCTCAAGGCGTGCTTTGTCTACACAGATGCCGGTTGTTTCCATATCCACAAGGACACCAATGAGCGGAATTTCCACCTCCTTGAAAAGGCGGTCAAACCCGCCTTTTTTCAGTTTAGGGGCCAGGACATTGAAGGCCTGTAAGGTGATATCCGCATCCTCACAGGCGTAGGGTACGGCTTTGACGATTGGCACCCGATCAAAGCCGGTTTTTCCAGTCTTATCCTCGGTGACTTCTTCATACGAAATCATCCGGTGATCAAGGTAGTCTGTGGCGATCATCTCGAGGCTGTGACTCCGTCGGGTAGGCTCCAGCAGGTACGAGGCCACCATGGTATCAAAGACCACTCCTTTGAGGTCAATGCCGTGGCGCTTCAACACAATCCAGTCATACTTGATATTTTGTCCCACCTTGGCCAGCTTGGGATCTTCCAAAAGAGGCTTGAGCCGGGACAGGGTGGCGGCCGTGTTGAGTTGCTCCAGGGTGTCGTCGTTTCGGTGTCCCAGAGGGATGTAAAAGGCCTGGTCCGGTTGAAAGGAAAAGGACAGCCCCACAATGGCGGCCCTCATGGGGTCCTTGGCAGTTGTTTCCACGTCAACAGCAAACAGTCCGGCCGACATGAGATGACGGGTCAATGAGACCAGGGCATTGTCATCCAGCACCGCCTGGTAGGACTTGCTGCTGAGGTCTCTCGGCACCGGAAAGCGTTGCTGAAACCGGCGAAACTCCAGGGTGTCAAACAGCCGGCCGAGTCGATCGTGATCCGGTGCGCCGAGCTTGAACGACTCTGGATCGACGTCTAAGGGGACGTGGGTGTCAATGGTGACCAGCGTGCGGCTCAACAGGGCCTGATCCTTGAAGTTTTCAAGGTTTTCCCGGAGCTTTTTTTGTTTGATCCGGTCAGTGGATGCCAGCAGCCGATCAAGGCTGCCAAAGTCCTTGATCAAACGCAAAGCAGTCTTTTCGCCAATACCCGGTACGCCGGGGATATTGTCCGAGGTATCTCCGGACAAGGCCATGACATCGATCCATTGTGCGGGCTGAATGCCGAATTCCTTCGTGAGTCCCTCGTAGTCGATCACGCGGTCGCGCATTGGGTCCCAGATCCACACCTTCGGGGCGACGAGCTGTTTGAAGTCTTTATCCCCCGTGACCATGATCACCTCAAAGCCCTGTCGTTTTGCCTCGGTGGCAATGGTGCCGATAACATCATCCGCCTCATAGCCCGCCAGCTCCACGCAGGGAATATTAAACCCCTGTACCACCTGCTTGATGTAGGGGATTTGGACCACCAGATCCTCGGGCATAGGGGGGCGGTTGGCCTTGTATGGTTCGTATACTTTGTGCCGAAAGGTGGGACCCTTGGCGTCAAAGGCCATGACCATGTATCGGGGTTTTTTCCCCGATACAAGTTTGTCGAGCATGTTGGTAAAACCGAAGGTGGCATTGGTAGGGAGCCCCTTGCGGGTGGAGAGGTTGCGAACCGCATGATAGGCCCGATGGATGTAGCTGCTGCCATCCACCAGGAAAATGGTGTTTGGGGAAGTATTCATGGATGGAAACTACGGTTAACACGAAGCGAGCGAGATGACAACCCGGGAATAACATGGACAATTTTTAAGTTTGTATTATATAAAAAAGCAAAAAAACTCCGCGAGTTCGAGACGATGAAAGCCCGTTCCACTGAAACAAGATATCGACGGAAGTACCGGCGAAACCGTCAGTATCAGTGCCATGCCTGCGGCAGACAACTGCCGTTTTGTTGGACCTGCCGATGCGGCTTGGAGATTTGCCCGGATTGCATGCAAGATATCTTTTGGGGGGTGTCGTGCAACGGCATTACCTGGGTTTGTCCCGACTGTGGTGCGTTCCGTGGATTTGGAAACCAATAAGAAAAATAAGACGTTTATCAGCAACACATCCGGGCGTGCCCAAATCTGCTGAAGTACAACAGTATGTCGGCACGCCCACCGCCTCGCATCTCCGGCAAACTCGGCAACCGGCGGACCCGGGCGTGCAAGATGCCTTGACGCCACGCGTATGGCCTGGTAAAAAATAAACAGAGATGATGCGTTCCGGCTTGCCGTGCGGAGGGATGGCCGAGTGGTTGAAGGCGGCGGTCTTGAAAACCGTTTTCCGGAAACGGAACGTGGGTTCGAATCCTACTCCCTCCGCCACCGGGAAGATTACGGTCACCTTGGGGTCCTGTTGAAACAGGCCGCTGTGTTGGTCTTTGGAATCATCTCCCCATGTACGGGGTTTTCGGAGAGATGGCCGAGCTGGCTGAAGGCGCTCGCCTGCTAAGCGAGTGTGTGGTGAAAGCTGCACCGAGGGTTCGAATCCCTCTCTCTCCGCCACCACCCCGACCGGCCGACCTGCCCGCGGGATACCAAACCATGGATAAAATTGGAGACAAGCTCACCGCTATGCCGAAAGTACTCGTCGTTGACGATGAGGAAGAGATCAGAACGTCGCTGTGCGAAATCATCCGGCATGTGGGGCATCCGTGTTCCGGGGCTGCGGATGCCGAACAGGCCCTGGCATTGCTGGAACGCAATCCCGTGGACGTGGTGATCACAGATATTGTAATGCCCGGCGCAAATGGATTTGAATTAACTGAAATCATAAAGAAAAAATATGATTGCGATGTCATCCTCATTACCGGTTACGGGGGTGATTTCTCTTATGAAGAGGCCCTGGAAAAGGGGGCCAGCGACTTTGCCCAGAAGCCCGTACGGCCCAAGGAGTTGGTTGCCAGGCTGAAACGGGTGCTCAGGGAGCGCGAACTTATCGCTGAAAGGCGCCGGATGGAAGCACGGCTTCGTGAGCTTACCGTGACAGACGACCTGACCAAGCTCTACAATTCCAGACATTTTTTTAGGCAGATCCAGTCCGAAATTGATCGGGCGGCGCGCTACGATCACCCCCTGTCTTTGTTGTTGCTTGATGTGGACGGTTTCAAGCGCTTTAATGATACGTACGGGCACCTGGAAGGCGACAGGGTGCTGATGGCATTGGGCGGAGTAATTCAAAACTGCATGCGCAAAAACGATTCCGGCTACCGTTACGGCGGAGATGAGTTTACCGTGATTTTGCCCATGACCCGGGGCCGTGAGGCGGTCACGGTGGCCGAGAGGATCAGAAAGGGGTTTCGCGCTGAGGCGTTTTCCCCGGAGTCGGACCAAGACTTTCAGGCCTCGGTCAGTATCGGGATCACCCAGTGTCGTCCCGGGGAAGGATGGCAGGAGCTGACAAAACGTGCGGACAAGGCCATGTATGAGGCCAAGAGCCTGGGCGGCAACCGGAGCTGTCTTTTGTGAATGGCGTTGCAACATCACAACGCATGTCAAGGCGATTGGATCGTTACAATCGTCACGCCCGGGTTCGCGGACTCGCCGTCTCCCGGCGTGGCTTCC
>JAFDGP010000097.1 GCA_019309245.1 Deltaproteobacteria bacterium
GCCTTTGACATAAAGCGCAGACGGTACGGTGATCTCAGGCACGGCAACCACTTCCATGACCAGGCACTTATTGAAGCCGCCTGCGTGTCCTGTACTGGTGATGACGTAGATATTTTTCCCCGACACGGCATTGCGCTCATTGGCACCGTTTTGATCTGCATCCCCCCAGAACACCACATGGCCGTGCGCGTCTGCTTGATGGGTGACCACCACGGTATAATCCAGGTCGGCCAGCAGAGGGTCATACCGGTCGTGGCGGCTGTTTGTCGGATCATATCCAGCAGCACGGGCTTCTGAAAGGGTTCCGATAAAGGCCCTCCATTGTGTGCTGGATGGATCGGTGTCGGCAATCCGGTGGGCTGCAGCTGGGCAAAGCCTTGCCCGGGCTTCTTCACAACCTGCCTGGGCACTATAGAAGGCCTGTTCGCCTAACACATAAGCGCGGTGCCTAAAAGAGCCAGCACTGCCAGAAACAGTAAGGCGGTTGGAAGGACCAGGCCTCGATGATCACGTGCCCAGGCTGATCGTAAACAAGGTTCATCTTTCGGCTTTCGTCTTATAAGTGGGACAGAAGGGGAGGTTTTGTCGACGTTTTGACTCATGGCTTCGAGCACCCAAGGTTTACCGGCGTAATCAATGCGCTCAAGGTGTATGTCCGATAGCCGCCACCCGGGCTTCGGCGAAAATCCGGTCGCCGCGTTCGTGCAGTGATATGGAGCCAGACCTGCCGGATGTCGGCGGTCGTTTGGGCACTGCTGCCTTTTTTATTCAGATACCCAAAGGTAAAAGAGACGATATTTTCCGCAAAGGGTTGATACCCGCCTCCGGTATTGCGGTCGATTTGAAGGTGTTCCGGGTCGTACCGATACACGATGCATTCATTCGGGTCGTCGGTGTCCCCGTCCGGAGGATCATCCGGATTCGGACCGCTTAAGTCCGCGTGAATGCAAAGCCGTGATGGATTCAAGGCCAGGCCCTTAAAACCAGCCCCGGTTGGATCGAAGCCCGCCATTCTGACCTCTCGACTCATCATGTCCAGGGCAGCCCTGGCCGTTTGGACCATCTCGGCACATTGGTCCTGCACCTGGTAGGCATGCTTGTGAAGAATCACAATATTGATCCCTGCGGCCAAGACGACCATCCCGGTGGCCATGGCAACCAGGAGTTCCACCAGGGTAAAGCCGCGTGCACGCCGAGCAAGAAAGCCCAGCCGGCCCGGCGCACGAGCCCGGAATTGCAGCACTTCGTCGCAAAGTTGCCCAGGGGCTGCGGGAAAACCGTCCGAGTGGTGCGCCGGGCATAGATGAGTGTGCGCGAGGATCATCGCGCTACCGCCGTGTTAAGGGTTACCTTGTGGGCATCGGTCTCCCAGTAAACCATGACTGAAACGGACTTAAGACCGTCGGGGACCTGGCCGGTGCTAACGCAGACCACCCGTTTATACTGTGAATAACCAATCAGGGCGCCGTAGTCTTCCGTGATTGTCTGGTCCGTATCCGGAAGGCCCGCGTATCCGGTCCTTCGGATGGCTTCGAGTTTCTGCTCGGCGAGCGTGGTGGCTGTGGTGAGCGCGGCATTGTAGGTGGTGCCTCGCATGATGCTCATTGCAATCGTTGCCATGCCCAGCAGTCCCACGCTCAGGATCACCGCGGCGGTGGCCACTTCGACCAGGGTGAAACCCGCTTGCCGGAAGACCGTGTCGGCCAAAAAACGTCTCCCGCGGTCCCGAGGCGGGATGGTCCGAGACGGTCCGGGCGGGAGCCTCCGGCTTTGGAATATCCAGGACCGACCGCGGTCAAGAAGGCCCGTTTCAAGCGTCATGATAGTACCCCCTTCTCCCCGGGGCGGATCCCGGGAAATAGTCTCGGCCAAAGCGAGAGCTTTGCACAATTCCCCGCCGGGCAGTCAGGTCGCCTTCCTTCAAGGCGATATGATCCCGGCCGGGCCCGCCTGAGGCGGGCTGTGGGAGTTCATCGGCATATCGCCTTTCGGAAAATCGACCCGACTGCCCGGCAGCTAGGTGCGAAAAAATATCGCCTTGTAAGCGAGAACAACGAGTTTTGCAAAGGTCTCAAAGCATCTCCGGGGCTAAAGGATTTTTACCCGTCCGGTCAAATGGATCTTGACCTGCTTTGATCCACTCTTATTGGCAAGCGTGATCGTGCCGGGTGTGGCACTTCCCCGGGGAAAAAAGATAGGGCTCGATGAAAAACGAATCGTAACCCCGCTGTAGTCCTCGGTAAGATCCCGCACGCCAGCCCATTCCCTGCCGTCATGTTTGCCGTCGTTGTCATCGTCGTCCAGAATCTCATATTCATATTCGCTTACAGCAGAGACCTTAAACTCATTATGTTCTGAAACAGCCTGCATCCTGGCCCACATGAGATCACCCATGACCCGCCTGGCCGCTGCGTTCAGGCGGATCCTGGCCATGATCTTAGAGGCGGCGGGGGCAGAAATCGCCGAGACGATTCCGATCACGGCAAAGACCGCCATGATCTCGACCACGGTAAACCCGGTTGTTCCTTTTCTCATAGAAGCCCCCTTTGTGGCCCTCATGCCTGTTGGTTGGCACAAGGTCGGAGTCGTTGCCCCTCCCAACAAAAGCCCATTGCAACCCACCAGCAGCCATACCAGTCTCAGTGGGGCACTCAGCTCTGCGCGTCCAGTGGGAGCGCTTCTATTTTTTCGTGATGGATGGCGGGAAACACAAACAGATTGCTTCCTTGAGGTGGCTAAATCGCCACCAGATCGTTTTTACCCATTTCGTGATAACGGTTTCAGATTCAATGCTTCAGCAATGGCTTCTGCCGTCTTTTGCACAAAATCATCAAAGGCCTGACCGGTCAATGGCTTTTCCGGGCTCGGAAACGCGCGCACGCCTTGTGCTCGTACCAGTCGGGGAAAGTTCTTCAGAGACTCCCTGGGCACGATCTCGAATTCCGGGGCGAACCGGTCTTCAAAGTACATGTCCTGAAACCCGGCGAACTTCAGGGCATGGGCCGTGGCATCCAGAATGACCAGGTCGTCGTCGGAAATAATCCCCCGTTTTTTTGCCGCGACCATGCCGGCCAGCGATTCCCCCCCCTGCGTGCAGGCGATATGGCCGTTCCGGTTGGCGGTAAGCTGCCAGTCCATGATGTCCTGTTCTTCCACTTCTGCGAAGAAGACCGACTGGCGGCCCGCCTTGTCGTTATAGGCTTCAACCAGTTCAACCACCCTCGGCATGGACACGGGGTTGCCGATCATGGCGGCCTGGGCGACACTGGGGCGAACGGTTACGGGCTCAAAGTTACGTTTTTTTCGGTCCGGCTCCAGGTAATACCGGTACACCGGGTTTGCATGCGTGGACTGCACCCCGACGATTTTGGGAAGGCACTTGATGAGCCCGGCATTGAAAAACTTCAAGAACCCACTGAGCACCGCTGTGATGTTGCCAGCGTTACCAATGGGGACGACCACGACCTTATGGTTCATATCATAGTCAAAGTCCTGGACGATCTCATAAGCATAGGATTCTTGCCCCCAGATGCGCCACGCATTTTTCGAGTTTAAAAGCGCCACGGCGAAACGCTCTGAAAGGGCCTCGACCACCTTCATGCTGTCGTCGAATACCCCGGGAATTTCAAAAACCCGGGCCCCGCTTCCCAGGGGTTGCGACAGCTGTTGCGGGGTTACCTTGCCGTGAGGCAACAACACCGCGGATTTAACCTGAGGTTGAAGGTACGCCGCATACAGCGCGGCCGAAGCCGAGGTGTCGCCGGTTGAGGCGCACACGGCCAGGACCTCGGGCAGCTTTGCGCTCTGGACCAGAAAATTGATATAACTCAACGCGCTGGCCATGCCGCGATCCTTAAAGGACGCACTCGGGTTTTGGCCATCGTTCTTGAAGCAGAATCGCACGCCGGTCAGTTCCTGCAAATGGCGGTTGGCCTCGACCATCGGGGTGTGCCCTTCTCCCAGATAGACTACCGCGTTTAAGGGAATCACCGGCCCGATGAATTCATGGTAGCGGTAGATTCCCCGCAGAGCGGGGAGATTGAGCATCCTTCGGTAATCAAGGATCTGGTGCCAGAGCTCCGGGGCAATCTGCGTGAGCCTGTCAAATGTCAGGTCTTCCAGCAACAAGACGCTTCCACAACTCGGACAGGTGTACAGAAGTTCGTCGATGCCATATTGTGCGTTGCAACCCAGGCACCGGTAGACTACCTCTGCACTAACGCGAGGAATCAGGTAGGGTTGGATGTGTTCTGGAAAGTCTTCAAGTTTCATGCGTCAAATTCCGGTTCTTGTCCACCGGCACTACGCCTTTTCTCTTGGGATAATGGTCTTGAGGCCGTCCATATACGGTCTGAGGGCCTCCGGGACCACCACAGTGCCGTCTTTTTGCTGGTAATTTTCCAGCACGGCTACCACCGTGCGGCCCACGGCCAGCCCGGAGCCGTTCAATGTGTGCACCAGTTCCGTGCCTTTCTTGCCCTTTCGCCGGAAGCGGATATTGCCGCGCCTGGCCTGAAAGTCCTCAAAATTGCTGCAAGAGGAAATCTCTCGATACTTTTGCTGTCCCGGCATCCACACCTCAATGTCGTAGGTCTTGGCTGCAGAAAAGCCCAGATCCCCGGTGCACAGCTCTACCACCTGATAGGCCAGGCCCAACTTTTTCAGGATGGTTTCAGCGTTGTCCAAGAGTTTTTCCAGCTCATCATAAGAGCTTTCCGGCGTGGTAAACTTGACGAGTTCGACCTTGTTGAACTGGTGTTGTCGAATCAGACCCCTGGTGTCCTTGCCGTAAGAGCCGGCCTCAGATCGAAAGCAGGGCGTGTATGCGGTATAGTATTTCGGCAACTCATCCTGATCCAGGATCTCGTCTTGGTGGATATTGGTGACCGGCACCTCCGCGGTGGGTACCAGGTAAAAATCCCAGCCTTCGATTTTGAAAAGGTCTTCTTCAAACTTGGGCAGTTGGCCCGTGGCGGTTGTGCTCCTGCGGTTCGTCATAAAGGGGGGCAGGACCTCCAGGTAGCCGTTTTCCTTGGTTTGGATATCCAGCATGAAGTTGATCAGGGCCCGTTCGAGCCTGGCTCCGGCCCCAAGATAGAGTGCAAACCGGGCTCCGGCGATCTTGGCCGCCCGCTCGAAGTCCAGAATTCCCAAACGTTCCCCGAGCTCCCAGTGGGGTAACGGCTCGAAATCAAAACGCGGCGGCTCTCCAACAGTTCTGATGACCGGATTGTCTTCGCTGTCTCGGCCCACCGGAACGCTTGCATGCGGCAGGTTGGGGATCCGCATCAAGATCGCGTGCAAGGCCTGCTCGTGCTTGACGAGCTCATCATCCAACACCTTGATCTTTTGGGATACCGCCTTCATGCGCTCGATCAGCTCGGAGGCGTCTTCTTTGTTTCTTTTCATATGGGCGACGCGTTCCGAGGCCTCATTGCGCTGGCGTTTGAGCTCTTCTACCTCCAGAAGTACAGCCCGGCGCTTGGCGTCGGCGTCCAAAAAGCCGTCCAGCTTCTCGTCCAGTCCGCGATTCTCCAGGGCTTGACGTATTTCCTCTACATGTTGTCGAACAAATTTGACTTCCAGCATAACCTGTCCGGCTCCCGATTCTTATCCATAATATGGATCCCGCACGGCGGCCGATAGACCATGATGGCGGGAAGGCTTGCCGTGTCAGGGGGTGTTTTGAGGCTGTATGCCGATGGAAGATTTCTAGCACCTCCGCATCATTTCGTCAATGATTATTATGACTTGACTTTAACTGAGCGATGTGTCATATGTAAAATTTTAAAAAATTAATTGGAGTCACGGTATGCAGGAGCTGAAAGAGAAAAAATCGGAGATCAGAAAGACCACCCTTGCCCAACGGGATGCGCTGACCGGTAAGCAGCGCGCCGAAAAAACCAGGCGGATCATGGAGCGTCTGTTTGAATTCGCCAACTTTCTTGAAGCCAAAAACGTCCTTTTCTACATGGATGTCGACAGCGAAGTCGGCACGGAGGCCATGATCCGCAAGGCCATGGAATATGAAAAGGGTATCGTCTTGCCATGGGTGGACAAAAAGGAAAAACAGATTGTCCCTTTGAAAATTGAAGACATTGGAAAGGACGTTCGCCCGGGCTATCGAGGCATCCCCGAACCTATTCCACAGCGGTGCAAGATCATGCCCTTTGAACTGATTGACTTGGCCATTATGCCGGGCATTGCCTTTGATGAACGCGGGGGGCGAATCGGCCATGGTACGGGCTATTATGACCGGCTGATTCCCAAGCTGGACGTGACCACCCGGAAGGTGGCCCTGGCATTCGAGTGTCAGATCGTGCCGCAGATTCCGATGGAGCCCCATGACCGGTATATCGACATCATTATCACCGAAGACCGGACCATATATAAGATATAAGGCTTACGGCGCGGGGTTGAGGATCCGTGCCAGAGATTCCAGGTTCTTTTTCTCTCCGATTGCCACCACCGTGTCTCCCCCCTCCAGGGTAGTCTGTGATGAGGGGTTGAACAACATGTCGCCTCCCGGTTTTTTGACCCCCACGATGATCAGGTTCAGCTTTTGGCGTATCCCCGAGTCCTGAAGGGCCACTCCGATGAGATCGGAGGACGGATCCACGGCGACCTCTTCCATCAGGATGTTGTGTCCCTCGGCCATGGTGGTGAGATCCAGAAAATCGGTGACTGCCGGCCGGGAGATCATCTGGGCAATTCGATGGGCACCCATGCGGTAGGGCGATACCACCTTGTCGGCACCCGCGGAGAGAAGTTTCTTTTCTGATTTTTCTTCCCCGGCTCGTGCGATGATGAAAAGGTCGGGGTTCAGATGCCGGGCGGTCAGGGTTACGTATACGTTATCGCTGTCTGTTTTGAGCACGGCGACTAGGCCGCGTGCCCGTTCCACCCCCGCCTTGATGAGGTTTTCCTCGTCCGTGGCCTCTCCTTGTACGTGGTGGAAACCCCGTTCTTCGATCTTCTCGATGCGTTGGGGGTCCCGATCGATGACAACGAACGCCACGGGCTTATAGCTGCTCAGGGTGTCGCAGATGCTTGCGCCCACCCGCCCATAACCACAGATGATGTAGTGGCCCTTCTGTTTGCGTATGCCCTTTTCCAATTTTCGCCTCCCCAAGATTTCTCTAATGCTGCCCTCCATCATAAACTGGATGATGCTGCCCATCAGGTAGAAAACAAACCCGACTCCGGTCAGGATCAGGATCATGGTAAAGACCCGTCCTGCGGGGGTAATCGTATGCACTTCCCGGTAGCCCACGGTACTCAGAGTGATTACCGTCATTTAAAGGGCGTCGCTGAATGGCCACCCTTCAATCCAAATGTATCCAAAGGTGCCGCAACACAGAATCGTAAAAAGAAAGATGCCGCTGACCACGAAATGGGATGTGCGTTTCAAGGCTCACCTCCGAGTCAATGTTACGATATAAGGGTTTTTTGGAAAACTCAATACATGAAAATAGGTTTAGGGTTCATGGAAACCCCAACCCTTTCGGTGAGCAATTCGTTTGTGTGTCTTAATGTAACGGTGTGGAGCGTGACCCTGCAGTATTTTTGGCCTGGTATCAGCCACCCCGTAAGATCCCCCTGTTTTCGGTAGATGATGCAAGTCTCCGCCCGGGGTGTGTCTGCTGGGAAAAAGTATCCCCTTTTGCCACGAGGACCGGAAAATTCTTCAGGATACCCCTTCAGCCTGGCCTTCAGGTATCGCCTTCTTTAGAGTGGAGCGCTTTTCTAACTTGCTGTTATAAAATAAGAAAAAGATTTTTCAAAAAATGAGTCTCGCCAAATTTGAGGCGGCACGGTCGCTGCAATTAGGCCATGTGATGATCGGCTTGGGTGTGGATCCGCACGGGGTCCAGTGATGTCCTGCAGCCGCGCGGGCAGCCCGGGCCATCCCACTTGGAAAGGAGTGCATCGCATGGCGGCCCGTGTGTGCCCGGATGGATTTTTCCGGCAACGTCGCAGCGGCAAGGACAGACGAAAGGCGATCGACCCACGCTATCGCAACCCGGCGTACCCGGAATTTCGAGACCGGCGAAAAGGCGAGCGGCGCCGGCCGGAATACGAAGACTGCCAGCCCCTGATCAAAGAACACCCGAATCGCATGTGGGTTACCATGGTGGGGCTTGCCATGGCCGTGTTTCTGGCCTACGCGTTTGTGCTGAGCAATGTTTGTGTTTCCTCCAGGCTGTTGTGCGAGAAAAAGGCCAATGTGAGTAGCCGTCTCGACCTGCCCTATGTGCTTCACTTCCCGTTTTAGGCACAGCTCACCCCGAAAGTGGGGTTGACCTCAACCCGCTGCCCGTACTATAGATTCTTGCGACCATCGTGGACCTGAAGCACCGACAAGACTCAAAACGGGGTGCTGTCAAAAGGGTTTGCGGCGCCGGGGTTGGGGGCTGTGTCATCATGTTTTTTTCGATCAGCCTATATATCAGTCTTGCTGTCTTTGCCGCGGGCATGGCCTACAAGGTGTCCAGGTGGTTTCGGGCCGGTGTCGGTCCGGATACCCACGGCATTGCGGCATCCAGACGCCTTCTGGTTGCACTTCGGGGAACGCTGTCGGCACTTTTCAGCCGGCATGTGATCACCCTGCTGAAGGTTTTCGTCCTGGATGTGTTGCTTCAGAGTTGGCTGTTGAAAAAAGATTTTTTGCGCTGGCTGGCTCACATCTGCATGTACGGCGGCTTTATGCTCCTGCTGGTGATGCACGGGCTGGAAAAGATCGTAACAGGGTCCGTGTTTTCGAATTACCAACCCACCCTGAATCCTTTCTTGTTTTTGAGAGATCTGTTTGCG